>JBGGOQ010000006.1 GCA_041320695.1 Caldicellulosiruptoraceae bacterium PP1
AAGATTGACTAAGGAGATTAAAATAGGCAATAGGTATATTGGAGGAAACAATAAAATACTAATTCAATCTATGACAAATACAAAAACTATCGATATAGATAAAACAGTTGAACAAATAAAAATATTAGAAGAAAATGGCTGTGATATAATTAGAGTTGCAGTACCTGATAATAATAGTGCAAAAGCCATTGAGAAAATTAAGGAAAGCATAACTATACCTATAGTTGCCGATATTCATTTTGATTATAAATTAGCAATAGAATCTATCAGATACGGAGCAGATAAGATAAGGATTAATCCTGGGAACATTGGTGGAGAAGAAAAGGTTGCCGAAATTGTAAAAGAGGCAAAACGATATAATATTCCTATTAGAGTTGGAGCAAACTCTGGATCACTTCCTAAGTGGATTCTTCAAAAATATGGCTCACCAACACCTGAAGCCATAGTTGAAGCTGCTTTAGAACAGGTTGCTTTGTTAGAAAAATATGATTTTGATAATATAGTTATATCAGTAAAATCATCTGACATTAAAAAAACAATTGAAAGCTATAGAATTCTATCTACTAAAACTAAGTATCCATTACATTTGGGATTAACTGAAGCAGGAACATTTTTGACAGGAACTATAAAATCATCTATTGCTATTGGAAGTCTACTTTTAGATGGAATAGGTGATACTATAAGGGTATCTTTAACAGATGATCCTTTAAAAGAAGTAATAGTAGCTAAGGAAATATTAAAATCTATTAATCTTCGAAAAGGAGTTAATATAATATCATGTCCAACATGTGCAAGATGTAGAGTAAATTTAACACAAATTGCTTCTGAGGTTGAAAAGAGACTATCTAACATTGATGAAAATTTAAATGTAGCAATAATGGGATGTGCTGTAAATGGTCCTGGAGAAGCTAAAGAGGCAGATATTGGAATTGCATGTGGTGATAAAGAAGGATTGCTTTTTATAAAAGGTGAAATAAAAGAAAAAATTCCTGAAAACAAAATTGTAGATAAACTTATTGAAGGGATTAATAGTCTTTTATACATGAGGAGGGATTAAATGCGAAAGGTATCAGTAATAATACCTGCACACAATGAAGAAGAAAGAATAGGGAATGTATTAGATGTGGTTAAAAAAAGTCTATTGATTAATAGTATATATGTAGTTGATGATGGATCTACTGATAATACAAGTCAAGTAGCAGAAAGTTATAATGTAAATGTATTGCGGTTACCAGAGAATAAAGGCAAAGGTTTTGCTGTTTTATATGGTGTTAAGAATACTGAAAGTGATGTTATTTTAATGCTTGATGCTGACTTAATTAATCTTAAAGAAGAACACATAGAAAATTTATTAAATCCGGTCTTACAAGATAATGCTGATATGACCATAGGTATTTTTTCTAATGGAAGATTTTCAACTGATTTAGCTCAAATGATATCTCCATTTTTATCAGGTCAAAGAGCAATAAAAAGATGGATATTTGACGAGATTGATATAGAACAAGTAAATCAGGCTGGTTATGCTATTGAGATAATTCTTACAAATATAGCAAAAAAATTGGAGCTTAGGGTAATGGAAGTTGATTTACCAAATGTATCACATGTTATGAAAGAGGAAAAAATGGGCTTCATAAAAGGTTCACAAGCAAGAATGAAAATGTATAAGGATATTTTCAAAGGTTTAATAATTTCAAAACAAAAGTAGGGATATTTATGCTGACTGAAGGTATTTTAAATATTAAGCCTATTAAAATTGAATATAACACTAACAAAAATAACTTAATTCTTTATCTTGACAGATTAAATGATATTGATGAAAGAATTTTTGAAAATATGGAATTACACATAACAGAGAATTTAAAGGTTTGCAATGATGTTGAATTTAGACTTGTTCCTAAAAATAGATATGTTTTAATAGAAGTAATTGAGAATTACAAGTGGTATTTGTTTTATAAAATATATAAAAAATGTAGAGGTCTTAAAACAATTCTTAAAGATTTTGATTTTGAAGTTCAAAATAATAATAGCCTTATAATAAATGTTCCAGTAGGAATAAAGGATATTTTGCTGGATAGGAAGGTTGATCTATTATTAAATCAAGTTTTGAAAAATGAATTTAGCATAGAAACTCAAATTTTAATAAAAACAAAAGAAATGAATTTTGAGATTGAAAATGAGTTAAATATTATTGATTTTGAAAAACATAAAGATATAACAGAGCACAAAGAAGAAACACATAAAGTGGATAAAAAAACCGAAGTGAATGATGATGAAAAAAAAGTAGTATTTGGAAAAAAGATTAATATTGATCCTACTCCCATCAGTCAAATAAAAACTGGTGAAAAGGTATGTATTGAAGGAGAAGTTATAAATATCGAGTCAAAAGAAAGCAAGAACGGCACGCATTTAATATATAAGTTTTATATTACTGATTATAAAAACTCAACATTTGCAAAATGTATTATAAAAAAGGACAAGGATACTCTTTCTATAATAAAAAAGGGATCATATATAAAGATTTTTGGAAATGTAGAGTTTGATGATTATGAAAAAACTATATCAATAGTTGCTAAAGATATAAATTTTTCAAAAAAAATTGAGAGACTGGATAACAGCACTCAAAAAAGAGTGGAACTGCACTGCCATACTAAAATGTCTTCAATGGACGCAGTTTCTTCTGTAGAAGATATCATAAAAACTGCTGCTACGTGGGGACATAAGGCAATTGCAATTACCGATCATGGAGTTGTTCAAGCATATCCTGAAGCTCAAAATACACAAAAGGCATTTAAGGACAAACCAATAAAGATAATCTATGGAATGGAATGCTATTTAGTAGATGATGGTATCCCAATTGTTTACTTTGCAGATGAAAACCAAACATTAGATGATACATTTGTTGTTTTTGACGTTGAAACAACTGGCTTTGATGCTCATAAAGATAAAATTATTGAAATTGGTGCTGTTAAAGTAAAGAACAATCAAATTGTTGATAAATTTTCTACATTTATTAATCCAAATATGAAACTACCTAAGAAAATAATTGAGCTTACTTCAATAGATGACAATATGTTAGTTGATGCTCCACAAATAGAAGAGGTAATAGTAAATTTCTTTGAATTTTGCAAAGATTCAATATTAGTTGCTCATAATGCACAGTTTGATATTGGATTTATTAAACAAGCTTTTATACAGAATAATTTAAAATTTGATTTTACATTTATTGATACATTAGAACTTTCAAGAAGATTATTAAAAGAACTAAATTCACATAAACTAAATAAAGTAGCACAACATTTAAATATTGAACTTATTTCTCACCATAGAGCTGTTGATGATGCACAAGCAACAGCAAATATTTTTATTGAATTTGTAAATAGATTAAAAAGTAAAGGGTATAATAGGCTATCTGAAATAAATAACTTAGAAAAATCTAATAAAGATATTTCAAAATTAAATTCATACCATGCAACAATTTTAGTTAAGAATTATCAAGGATTATATAATCTTTATAAGTTAACTTCAATTTCACATCTTGAGTTTTTTTATAAAAGACCAAGAATACCAAAGAGTCTGCTTACTCAATACAAAGAGGGTTTAATTGTTGGTAGTGCTTGTGAAGCTGGAGAGCTATTTAGAGCATTTATTGAAGGAAAATCAGAATATGAGATAGAAAAGATATCAAGATTTTATGACTATTTTGAAATAATGCCTGTTATAAATAACTCTTTTTTAGTCAGAGAAGGGTATATAGAAAACTTTGATGCTTTAAGAGAAATAAATAAAAAGATTTATGCATTAGGTAAAAAAACTGGGAAATTGGTTGTTGCTACATCAGATGCTCATTATATCAATAAAGAGGAAAAGATATTTAGGCAAATACTAAAACATTCACAAGGATATAATGATGTTGATAATGATCCTGATCTTTATCTCAGAACAACAGATGAGATGATAGAAGAATTCTCTTATTTAGGTGAAAAAGAGTGTTTTGAAGTGGTTGTAGAAAATACTAATAAAATTGCAGATATGATTGAAAATATAAAGCCAATACCTGATGAAACTTTCCCACCTAAAATTGAGGGTGCTGAAGATACAATTATGCAGATGACAATGTCTAAAGCACATGAAATATATGGTGAAAATCTGCCTAAGGTTGTTTCTGAAAGGTTAGAAAAAGAGCTTAATTCAATTATTAAAAATGGATTTTCTGTAATGTATTTAATTGCTCAAAAACTTGTATCAAAATCATTATCAGATGGTTATTTGGTGGGTTCTAGAGGTTCTGTTGGATCATCTTTAGTTGCTACAATGTGTGGTATAACAGAGGTAAATCCATTACCTCCACATTATGTTTGTCCAAATTGTAAGTATTCTGAATTTATTCTTGATGGAAGTATTGGGTCAGGGTTTGACTTACCAGATAAAGGATGCCCAAACTGTAAAACTAAACTTAAAAAAGATGGCCATGATATACCTTTTGAAACATTTTTAGGATTTGATGGTGATAAAGAACCTGATATAGATTTAAACTTTTCAGGTGAATATCAGCCAATTGCTCATAAATATACAGAAGAATTGTTTGGCCAAGGCCATGTATTCAGAGCTGGAACAATTTCTACTGTTGCAGAAAAAACTGCAATTGGTTATGTTTTAAAATATGCAGAAGAAAAAGGAAAGAATTTTCATCCTGCTGAGATATTTAGACTGTCAAATGGTTGTTCAGGTGTAAAAAGAACAACAGGACAACATCCTGGTGGACTTATGATTGTTCCAAAGGACAAAGAAATATATGAATTTACACCTATACAAAGACCAGCTGATGCAGAAGATGCATCAGTTATTACAACACATTTTGACTATCATGCAATATCTGGAAGGTTATTAAAACTTGATATTCTTGGTCATGATGATCCTACTGTTATTAGGATGCTTCAAGATTTAACAGGAGTAAACCCAAAAGAAATTCCGCTTGATGATAAAAAAACAATGAGTTTGTTTACCTCAACAGAGGCATTAGGTATATCTCCAGAAGATATTGACTGCGAAATAGGTACATTTGGTATACCAGAATTTGGGACAAGGTTTGTTAGACAAATGTTAATTGAAACAAAACCAAAAACATTTTCAGAGCTTATAAGAATTAGTGGTTTATCACATGGTGAAGATGTTTGGCTTAATAATGCTCAAGAACTTGTAAAAAACAACATAACAACATTAAAGGATGTTATTTCTACACGTGATGACATTATGGTATATTTGATTTATAAGAATGTGCCACCTAAAGATAGTTTTAGAATAATGGAGCAGGTTAGAAAAGGTAAAGGTCTAAGTAAAGATGACGAAAACCTTCTTAAACAATATAATGTTCCAGATTGGTATATAGAAAGTTGCAAAAAAATAAAATATATGTTCCCAAAAGCCCATGCTGCTGCCTATGTAATGATGGCATTTAGAATTGCTTATTTCAAGGTTTATTATAAAGAGGCGTTTTATGCAACTTATTTTACTGTGAGAGCTGATGAATTTGATTATTCAACAATAATGCAAGGAAGGGAACTAATTAGAGAAAAAATAAGAGATCTTGAAAATAGAATTGGAAATCTGTCACAAAAAGAAAAGGGTTTATTAACAATATTAGAAATTGCAAACGAAATGCTAGCAAGAGGACTCAAATTTTATCCTGTTGATATTGATGAATCTGATGCTACAATGTTTAAAATAAAAGATGATGGACTTTTAGTTCCCTTAAATGCTTTGCCAAATGTTGGTTCAGCTGCTGCCAAAAACATACAAGAAGCAAGAAAAGAAGGAAAGTTTTTATCTATTGAAGATTTACAAAGAAGAACCAAAGTAAATAAGCAGGTTCTTGAAATATTTAAACAATATAAGATTTTAAAAGATATACCAGAAACAAGTCAATTAAGTTTTATTTAAAATGGGGTTTATGATATGAAAGGTGTTATTATTTCGAATGGCAAAAAGGAAGGAAAAGATTTTTATTTAAGCGAAATTAAAGATTCTAACTTTTTAATATGCTGTGATGGTGGACTTAATATAGCATATATGTATGAGTTAATTCCAAATCTTATTATTGGTGATTTTGATTCTGTTGATTCAATTGCTTTGGAATATTATAAGAAGAAAAATGTACCAATAATGCAATTTGATAAAGAAAAAGATAAAACTGATACTCAAATAGCTGTTGAATATCTTCTTGCTGAAAAATTTGATAATGTTGTTATGTTATCTTGTACAGGGAGCAGAATTGATCACACAATGGCTAACATTTCTTTGCTTTATAAAATAATAGATAATAACGCTTTTGGTTGCATAAAAGATAGCAATAATATAATTTATTTAGTTAAAAAAGAGATAGCCTTAAGAAATTTAAAAGGAAGGATTATTTCATTACTTCCTTTTACTCAATATGTTGAAGGAATTAATTCAAAGGGTTTATATTATCCATTAAATAATTCAGCTATGGAGTTTGGTAATCCTTATGGTATTTCAAACATTATAATGGAAAATGAAGCAAAAATAGAACTTAAGAAAGGACTATTATTGGCTATTATATCTAATGACTAAATTAATTTTTTTTAAACATAATAAATATTGAACTCCTATAAAAAAAAGGGGGTCAATAGGATGATTGGATTTATAATGACATTGATTGTTGCAGCAATAGCAGGCTATATAGGAGATGCATTGACAAAGTATAAGATGCCTGGTGGATTTATTGGTGCAATGATTGCTGGTTTGGTAGGATCTTGGATAGGGGCGTATATCCCATTTTTTAGGAGACTAGGACCGGTTGTAGCAGGAATACCCATAATACCAACAATTTTAGGTGCAGCTATTTTTATCTTTGTACTAGGTATGTTTCGAAAAACAGCAGAAGAAGCTACTACAAAATAAACCCATAATGACCAATAAAAGTCTGGCAAGGCTGAAAACCTTGCCAGTTTTAAGTTATATGATATTTTTGATTATACATGTTATCTAAAATAAATTAAAAAAGTTTGTTGAAAAATTCAGTAGTTTTTATTTGAAAATAATTGTATAGTCTATATTAGATAACATTTTGTGTTTATTACATTATTCAGGAGGTTAAATTTACATGGCAAGTCTTAAATTAAAAGGTGTTTACAAAAGATATGCTGGCGGAGTAACAGCAGTATCTGACTTTAATTTGGATATCGAAGATAAAGAGTTTATAGTTCTTGTTGGACCATCCGGTTGTGGTAAAACTACAACTCTTAGAATGATTGCAGGTTTGGAAGAAATTACTGAGGGCGAAATTTACATAGGTGACAAGCTTGTAAATGATGTTCCACCAAAAGATAGAGATATAGCAATGGTATTCCAAAACTACGCATTATATCCACATATGACTGTATTTGAAAATATGGCTTTTGGTTTAAAACTTAGAAAAGTTCCAAAGGATGAAATCAAAAGACGTGTTTCAGAAGCTGCTAAGATATTAGGTATTGAACATTTACTTGACAGAAAGCCAAAGGCATTATCAGGTGGACAAAGACAGAGGGTTGCTTTAGGACGTGCTATTGTTAGAGAACCTAAGGTATTCTTGATGGACGAACCTTTATCAAACCTTGATGCTAAGTTAAGGGTTCAAATGAGAACTGAAATATCAAAGCTTCATAATAGACTTGGAACAACATTCATTTATGTTACACATGACCAAACAGAAGCTATGACAATGGGTACAAGAATTGTTGTTATGAAGGATGGCTTCATTCAACAAGTTGATTCACCACAAGCTTTATACGAACAACCAGCTAACCTATTTGTTGCAGGATTTATCGGATCACCACAAATGAACTTTGTAGATGCTAAGATTGAACAAAAAGACAAAAATGTATACGTTGTATTTGGCAGAAATTCAATTAAATTAACAGAAGCTAAAGCTAAAAAGGTTGAAGAATTAGGCTACATTGGTAAAGAAGTTATTCTTGGTATAAGACCAGAAGATTTACATGATGAAGAAATATTCTTACAAACAGCTCAAGAATCAACAGTTGATGCAAATGTTGACGTTGTTGAAATGTTAGGTTCTGAAACATTATTATATGTTGTTGTTGATGGTGTTAACATGATAGCAAGAGTTGATCCAAGATCAAAAGCTAAAGAAGGTGACACAATTAAGCTTGCTCTTGATGTTAACAGAATTCACTTGTTTGACAAAGAAACTGAAAAAGCAATTGTTCACTAATATTCAAGAATAAAAAATAAAAGGTTGGCAATTTTAATTGTCAACCTTTTAAATTTTTTATTATGTATCAAAAATTTGCTTAAAAAGTCTTTTACTTTTGCATGCAAAAAAAGTATAATAAATTTATAAAAAACATAGAGGGTGAGGATTTAGTGATTACACAAAAAATAATTGATGTTCTTGAACAAGCAAAGGATATAATTAGTGATGAATTTGGATATATTGAAGCTGATGGGAGAGTTGTATTTAGCTCAAATCCGCTTTCAAATAATAGATTAAATACTGTTGCTATTGATATGATTAGAACAGATACAGATTTAGAGGTTTTTGAAGGAAGGACATATAAAGTATTTAGAACTCAAACAGATATCTATGTTCTTTATATAAATAACAATACAGAACATGCTGAAAGATATCTTGATTTACTCAATTTTGTAGTTTCAAAAGCTAAGGAACCTGCATCTCAATATGATAAAAAATTATTTATAAAAAATCTATTATATGATAATGTTCTTCCTGGAGAGATATATACAAAAGCAAGAGAACTTCATATTGCAACCTCAGCTTCAAGAGTGGTTTTTGCTATTTATATTCCAAATGTTAAAGAAGCAAAAGAAATTAATGTTGGTGATATTTTAACAAGTATTTTCCCAAAAAGTACACGAGACTTTATTATTCAGCTTGATAATCAAATATTAGTATTTATTAAGGAGCTAAAGCAAGGTGCTAATAATGATGAGGCATATAAAGTAGCAAGAATTATACTTGACACTTTAAATTCGGAGTTATTACTTAAAGCTTATATTGGTATTGGTTCAGTTGTAGAAGATATTAAAGAAATTTCTATGTCATATAAAGAAGCTGAAGCGGCACTCAAAATAGGATATATCTTTGAAAAAGATAAATATGTAGTTAGCTATCATAAGCTAGGAATTGGAAGGCTTATATATCAGATGCCAACCAAGCTGTGTGAAATGTTCTTAGATGAAGTATTTAAAGATGTAAAAATGTCTGATTTTGATCCTGAATTAATTCAAACTGTTCAAATGTTCTTTGAATGCAACCTAAATGTATCTGAAACAGCAAGACAGCTATATATTCATAGAAATACTTTGGTTTACAGATTAGACAAGATAGAAAAGATGATAGGGTTAGATCTTAGAAGATTTGATCATGCTATTATATTCAAAATAGCAATGCTTGTTCACCAATATTTGGAACATACAAAAGGGATAACAAAACTATAGAATTTGAAGGTGAAACAATGCTTCAATTTAAAAATGTATCAAAGATATATTCTAATGGAGTTGCAGCACTAAAAGATGTTAACTTAACTATAAACAAAGGGGAGTTTGCTTTTATTGTTGGTTCGAGCGGTGCTGGTAAATCCACACTTATTAAGCTTCTATTAAAAGAGATTGATCCAACTGATGGTGAAATTTTTGTTGGAGAATACAATTTAAACAATTTGAAACAAAAAGAAATACCTTACTATAGAAGAAAAATAGGGATAGTATTTCAGGATTTTAGATTGCTACCCAATAAAACTGTATACGAAAATGTTGCATTTGCTATGCAAATAACAGAATCACCACATAAATTAATTAGAAGACAAGTTCCATATATATTATCTCTTGTTGGGCTTTTATCAAAATCAAAATGTTATCCACATCAGCTTTCAGGTGGAGAACAGCAAAGGGTTGCGTTAGCTCGAGCTATTATTAATAGGCCAAATATATTAATTGCAGATGAGCCAACCGGAAATCTTGATCCTGATACTTCTTGGGAGATTATGAACCTATTAGAAGATATAAATAAAAGAGGGACTACTGTAATTGTAGCAACACATGCTAAAGAGATAGTTAATCAAATGAAAAAAAGGGTTATTGCAATTGATAAAGGAATTATTGTAAAAGACCAAGAAAGAGGAGTATATGAATATGAAAGTCCAGACCTTCAAGTACTTTCTTCACGATGGATTTAAAAATATATTTTTGAATAAAACTATGGCTGCTGCTTCAATTTCTATTGTAGTAGCAGCCTTAACTATAGTCGGAATTTTTTTTATGTTTGCTTTGAATTTAGACTTTATTTCAAAACAGATGGAACAAAAGATTGATATAAAAATATACATAGATAAACAAAAAGAAGACAAAATAGGGATAATAGAGGAAAAGATTAAAAATAACGCTTATGTAAAAAGCTATAAGTTTATTAGTCCAGAAATGGCTTTGGAGAATTTTAAGAAAAGCTTAGGTAATAAGGGAAATTTATTGGAAGGATTTGATAAAGATAACCCATTAAGAGCATCATTTGAAATAAAACCTACTGATATTAAGTATGCCGAAAAGCTTACAAAAATACTTGAAAATATTGATGGAATTTCAGAAATTTATTGTCCGACTCAATCAATAAATAAACTAAAGAATATAACAAATATAATAAGGATTTTTTGTTTGGTTATTGTTGCAATACTTTTTATTGTATCTATATTTATAATTTCAAATACAATAAAGATTACAATGTTCGCAAGAAGAAGAGAAATTTCAATTATGAAATATATTGGTGCAACAAACTGGTTTATTAGATGGCCTTTTGTAATTGAAGGATTTATAATTGGCATTATAGGCTCAATAATATCATATTTTATTGTTTTTATAATTAGTCATTATTCAATAGACTATATTTCAAAAATAATCACATTTATTAAGTTCATAGAAATAAAACAATACAGTAAGCTGTTTATTATAACATTTTTAATTACTGGTGGTTTAGTTGGAACATTAGGAAGTATTGTTTCGATAAGAAAATATCTAAAAGTATGAGGAGGGCTGAAATTGAAACAAAAGATAGCAGCAATTTTATTGTTTGTTTTTATTATCAATTCAGCCTTTGCAACAACTCTTAAAGAATATCAAGAAAAGCTTAATAAATATGAGCAAAATAAGAACAAAACAAAAAAGAAAATAGAAGAGATCAAAACACAAAAAGTTGAAATATCAAATCAGATTAATCAAATTGATAAAAATATCTATACACTGTCACAGAATATAAATAAAACTCAGAATGACATTTATATTTATGAAAATAAAATAAATGAAGTGAATATAAAACTTAATAAAAGTATAAATCTCAAAAATGAACACTATCAAAAGCTTAAGAATAGAATTCAGGCTATATATGAAGCAAGTAATGTTACATACCTTGAGGTATTGTTAGAATCAAACGATATAGGTGATTTTTTTTCAAGACTTGCATATATAAAAGATATAATGGAATATGATAGAAGAATACTAACAGATTATTTGAATACTATAAAAGATATAGAACAAAATAAGAAAGCACTTATATCATTAAAAAGTAACCTAGAAACTAAAAAAAATGAATTTATAAGCCAAAAACAAGTTTTAGAACAAAAGCAAAACTCAAAGAAAGAACTTTTAGATAAACTTGAAAAACAACAGGATGAACTTGAAAAGGTTTTAGATGAGCTTGAAAGAATATCAAATGAAATATCTAAAAAGATAAAAGAGATAATTTCTCAACAAAAAAAGAAAAGGAAATATATTGGCGGGAAGCTTTTATGGCCACTACTTAACGAATATCCAATAACATCTTATTTTGGTAATAGATTTCATCCTATATTAAAAAAATACAAAATGCATACCGGAATTGATATTGGTGCTCCTTATGGGGCAAATGTGTTAGCAGCATCAGATGGAGAAATAATATATGCAGGCTGGATAAGTGGATACGGTCAAGCAATTATTATTGATCATGGTAGTAATATCACTACATTGTATGCACATTTATCAAATATATCAGTAAGGGTTGGGCAGATAGTAAAAAAAGGTGAAAAGATTGGTAATGTTGGTTCAACAGGTTATTCAACTGGGCCACATCTTCATTTTGAAGTTCGTATTAATGGAGATGTTACTGACCCTTTACAATATCTTAGATGAAAATTGAGCAAAGGAGCGTTAATGTATGAAGAAAAGACTGCAATTGGTTGTCGTAATTATAATTACTGCATTAATAACATATTTATTTACAACATTCTACTATTTTGGACTACCTGTAACAGGAAACGTGACAGGAGATATTCCCAAAAACCAAAAGTTCCTGAAGATTCTTGCACTAATAAAAAGCTACTATTATCAACCAAACCAAGTTACAGATCAAAAACTTTTAGAAGGTGCTATAAGAGGACTTACACTTGCTACAGAAGATCCATATACAGAATATTATAACAAAAAAGAATTTCAAGATTTTCTAATTCAGAGCAAAGGAACATATTATGGTATTGGTGTAACAATTGAACCAGGTGAACATTTCATTGAGGTAATAACACCATTTGAAGGATCTCCAGCTGACAAAGCAGGAATAAAACCTGGAGATAAAATTATTAAAATAAATGGAAAAACTATGACATCAAAGGATATAGACAGAGCTGTTAGCATAATGAGAGGACAAAAAGGGACACCAGTTACTGTTACAATATTAAGAGATGGTGTTGATAATCCATTTGATTTAAAAATAATAAGAGATGAAATTAAAATAAAAACTGTAAGTTATAAAATAGTTGATAAAAATATAGGATATATTAGAATATCTAATTTTGATGAAAATACTCCACAAGATTTTCAATCGGCTTTGACTAATCTTAAAGGTGAAGGGATTAAGGGGCTTATAGTTGATTTAAGATTTAATCCTGGTGGATTGCTAGATTCTGTTGTTGCTGTTTCAAGTAACTTTTTGAAAAATAATCAATTAATTGTTTATTTAAAAGATAGATTCGGTAATAGACAGGATTATAAATCTAATTTTGCTGGAGATACAAATTTACCTCTTGTTGTTCTAACTAATGGTTATTCGGCATCTGCTTCTGAGATTTTCGCTGGTTGTATGAAAGATTTGAAAAGGGCTACCTTAATTGGCGAAAAAACTTTTGGCAAAGGTATTGTTCAAGAAGTATTTGATTTAAAAGATGGTTCAGCATTAAAAATGACTGTAAGCCAGTATTTTACACCAAATGGAAATTATATTCATAAAAAGGGTATACAACCAGATATAGTTGTCAAACCTTTAAATGAATACAAAGAAAAAATAAATGTTCCACTTGATAAGGATATTCAACTACAAAAAGCAATAGAGGTATTAAAAGAAAAGTTCTAATTATTTTTGAGGTGTTATTATATGAATACTTTTTATTGGCAAATGACAAAGCTTGCAGCCTTAAATATTGTTCAATCTTTGTTTTCGTTCTATTTTTGGGTTGTAATCATAATTGTAGTATTTTTATATAAAAGGGAACAGACATTTGAAAATCATGTATTAGGATATAACAGAAGAACATTATCTTATAAAGTTGTTGAATCTACTTTAGCTGGTATAGTAGGGGGCTTTATTGCTTCTCTTGTAATTTTATACACTGGAATAGTAATTGATATTGATAGTTTTATGTATCTTTGGTATATTGCTTTAATACTTGCGTTGATAAACCCAAGATATTTATGTTTTTCTTATGCAGGTGGTATTATTTCTGTTGTATACCTTATAACTGGTTATCCTAAAACTGATGTATCTGGACTTATGATTATTGTAGCTATTCTTCATCTTATTGAAAGTATTTTAATAGCAATTGATGGTTATAAAGGGAGCATTCCTGTAATAATTAACCATAAGAATGGGGTATCAGGAGCATACTTAATTGAACGATTTTGGCCTATTCCAATGATGATGATTGCATTAGCAACTGTTTTAAATGGTTCTATTACCTCAGTTGATATTTCTCAACCTAATTGGTGGCCACTTTTCAAGCAAGCTAATATTGATAGAAATGCTATGCTTCTTCTTACGCCTGTTGTGGCTGCGTTAGGTTATGGAGACATTGCTGTAAATAATACACCTGAGATTGTATCAAAAAAAACTTCAATAGAACTAGCATTATTTAGTATAACATTATTTGCATTATCAGCGTTGTCATATAAATATTATATATTTAAATGGATTGCTGCTTTATTTGCACCTATTGCACATGAAACTATTATAATAATTCAACAAAAACTTCAGAGAAACGGAAAGTCGATATTTCTACCATCTCATCAAGGGGTTAAAGTGCTTTATGTTGTAGAAAACGAGATTGGAGAGAAGTTAGGAATAAAACCTGGTGATACAATATTATCTATAAATGGAGCTACCATTTACAATGAAAATGTTCTTAAGGATTTTTTTAATGAAAAAAGAAGCTACATTTGGCTTACAATCATTGATAAGAATGGTAATAAAAAAGAATTAAACTATCAAGACTATAAAGGAATTGAAAAATTAGGAATATTAATTGTTACAAATGACTCAAATGTTAATTATATACTTGAGAGTGAAGGTTATTTTGTTTTTTTAAAAAACATAATGTTGAGTCTTAAAAGTCTATTTTCAAAAAGATAAATTTTTAGCGGGTATTATTAAATTCACCCGCTTTATTTTTTTTCAAAATAATCAAAAAGTATTGCTGCACCAAGTCCTTCTAAGAATATTACAAATGAATTTTGAATTAAACCTTGTGATAGAATATTCAAATCAATAACACTTGAAACATAATTCTTTGACAAAAGATACACCTTAATTCCAAATAAAAGCATAGCTATACTTATAATACTAAAATAAAAAAGAATTTTTTTTGCCCTTTTTGAAATGTTGGGCCATTTATTATTTTTGCTTTTTTCCATTATGGCACCCACTTTATAATTATGTAATTTTATATGTTTATGATAACAAAAATCACTCATTCAATCAAAGAAAAGAATTGGTATTCAATAAGTAATAATAAGTATATCAAATAAAAATGTGGAAACAATATTTGATAGGAGGTGCCTAATAATGGATTTTAAAAAAAAGAAGTTTTCAGAAAGGTTGATTAATTTTTTTGATAGTAAAGGATTTTATATTATTATAGTTGTATGTCTAATAATTATCGGTGCTTCAATATATACTATAGTTTCAAATGATTACAGCAGATATAACGTTGAGGAAAAAAGCACTGAAAAAATTCAATTAAATACAAAAGAAAATAATAAGCAGAGCCAAAGTATAACACAACTTCCAAAAAGCACAGAAGAAACAAGTGTTGATAAAACAAAAATTGGAGAATCTATTAAACAAACCAATAGTAACAAAAGTCAACAGGAGACTACAAATATAACTTCATCAAAGAACACCGTAGAAAATAATGCCACAACTCAAGTAACAAAAACAACATCAAAGGTAACTCAAAAAATTATCTCTGATAAAACTAACATTATAGAACAGGCTCCAAGTTCGACACAAATAGTTACAGAAAATAAGGCTGATGATACTTTAGAGGTAATAAATCCAGTTAATTTTAAGCCTATATATCCTCTATTAGGGAAGGTATCATTAGAATATTCAGATGAAACATTAACCTATTCTAAAACTTTAGATGAATGGACTGTTCACAATGGTATAGATATCCAAGCATCAAAAGGTAGTGATGTTAAAGCATGTTTTGATGGTACCGTAATAGATATTGGAAATGATCCACTGTATGGTTATTATATAATGATTGATCATGGTGATGGATATGTTTCTAAGTATTGCAATTTAGAATCAATAAAAAATATTCAATTAGGACAACTGGTAAAACAAGGACAAAAAATAGGGCAAGTAGGGCAAACTGCTGAGATAGAAAGTTTAGATCCACCTCATCTACACTTTGAAATTCTTTTTAATAATAAAAATGAAAACCCATTGAAGTATCTTCCTCCAAGATAAATATAAGTAACAAAGAGGGTGTTTATTAAAATGAGCACCCTCTCTTTGCTTAAGAAAATATGTTAATTCACAAAATACTAAAAAATTAAATTTTTACAACTATTCATACAATTTTAGCTAAAAAATCTGCAATATCATAAGCTGAATTTGGTTTTGATAAGAATTTACATGAATTTTTCATTTGAGCAAGTCTTTCATTATTATTAATAATCTGATTAAATGTAATATCAAACTGTTCTAAACTTTCAGAATAAACAGCTGCACCATTATTAACAAGATAAAAGGTATTTCTTTCTTCTTGGCCTGGAATAGGAGAAAACAAAAACATTGGAAGATTTTTGCTTAATGCTTCTGCACACGTAAGACCACCTGGTTTAGTAATTAATAGACTACTTATACTCATCAACTGATAAATGTAATCAACGAAACCTAACACAATTATTTTATCAGTATACTTTTCATATCTTTGTGAAATCATATCTTTGAGAATTTTGTTATTTCCAGTAACAACTATTATATTATATTGTGTATTATTTTTTAAAATTATGTCTACAATTTTGTCTATTTTACCAAGGCCTAAACTTCCACCCATGACAAGTATATTTTTATTATTTAAATTCTCGGTATCATTATTTTCAACAAATAGAGGAGAAATAGGTATGCCAAAAGTTAATATTTTATCCTTTTCAGCACCTCTTAATATTGCTTCATAAACGAGATTTTCATGATGAACAACATAGTAATCTACTAAAGGGTTTATCCAAAAGGGATGTATAGTAAAATCTGTTACAACACTAATTACCGGTGTTCCAATCTTTCCTCTTTTTTTTAGTTCACATACCATATCTACTGGTGACGGATGTGTTCCAATTATTATATCAGGTTCAAAATCATTTATTATATTTAATAACTTATAAAAAACAAAATAGAACTTTTCATAAATTACATTATTTAATTTCTTTGGTGGGCCTTTTTCAGTAGAATCGTACATAAGGCCGTAAATAAAAGGAACTGTTTTTATAGCTTTCAAGTAAGTTCCAATTGCTAACTTGTCTAATATAGGATTAATAAGCTTTAAAGCATCTACTATTAAAACTTTATTTTCGAAATTTCTATTTTGAATTGCTTTTTTTATTGCATTAGCAGCAGAGAGATGTCCACCACCTGCATTTATTGTCAATATAAGAGATTTCATTTTTTATTCACCTCAAAATATATTCTAACACTCTTTTGAATAAATAAAAAATCAAAACAAAAAATATATATGAAATATTTTTTTGGGGGGAATTTGTATGACAAAAACAATTAAAAAAAATTTGCTATTAATATTATTGCTATTAATTGGCTTTTGCTTAAGCATATTTACAGCAAAGTTTCTTTATGAGATGAAAAAAAATCAAGATATTTTAATTGAAAAAAAATTAGAAAAGCTTCTATTAGACGCTGACAAAGAAGTAATGAATGATAGTATCCAAACTCAAGGTTCAACATCATATCAAAATAAAGACCTCTATCTACTTGCAAGAGCAATTAATGGGGAGGCAAGAGGTGAACCATATATAGGACAAGTAGCAGTAGGTGCAGTTATCATAAATAGAACTAAACATCCAGGATTTCCAAAAACTATTAGTGGAGTTATTTATCAGCCAGGTGCATTTACTGCTGTTACCGATGGTCAGATAAATACCAATATTGAAGCATCAGCTTATAAAGCTGCAAAAGATGCTTTAAATGGCTGGGACCCCACTAATGGCTGCATATATTACTATAATCCAGCAAAGACCACAAACAAATGGATTTGGAGTAGAAAGGTAATGTTAGTTATAGGTAAACACAGATTTGCAAAATAAATTTAAGAGGTGAGTGTTTTGAGTATTCTTGGTAAATACAAAGAACTGAGAGACAGATTAAAAGATGTAAGGCTATGGAGCATAATGGCAGTTTCAGTTGCTATTATGATAATTATAGCTCTTTGGGGTGTAAATCAATATAAAGGAAAAGCTAATTTTCATAATTATCTTACAAATATGTGGCATAGATCTTTTTTTGATACTGTTTCATATGTTCAGAATATTCAGTCAATATTATCAAAGGCTGAACTGTCATCTGATAGAACCGAAAAAGCTATTCTTTTTTCAGAGGTGTGGAGAAACTCTTTTGCAGCACAAGAAAATCTTAATCAGCTTCCAATTGAAAGTAATGTAGCTCTTGAAAGAACATCAAAATATTTAACCCAACTTGGTGATCTTAGTTTTTCATTATCAAAACAACTGATGAACGGAAAAGATCTTACAGCAAGTCAACTTAAGATAATAAAAAAATTAAAACAATATGCTGATAAACTAAGCGATAATCTAAATGATTTATCAATTGAAATAAGTCAAGGTAAGTTAAAATGGGGGGAAGTTAGAAAGGTTGGCACATCAAGATTTAGAAAAATATCTCAAAATGTAACAAGTGCAAGAATGTTAGCAGCAGAAAGTGGTTTTAAGGATTACCCTACTCTTATATATGATGGACCATTTTCTGACCATGTAGCAAGGCAGAAACCAAAAGGACTTGGAACAAAAACAATTTCAAGAGATAATGCAAAAAAGATAGCATTAGATTTTGTTAATTTGAAAAAAGTAGATACTATAAATTATATGGGTGTATCAGGTGACAAAATAAAAACATATAATTTCGAAATAATTCCAAATAAAAATATTAAGACAAGAACAATCGATATAGCAGTTACTGTAATTGGTGGAAAAGTTTTATGGATGATTGATAATAGAGATGTAGCTGCAGCTAAACTTGGTATTGTTAACGCTAAAAAGTCTGGATATAACTTCTTGAAAGAAAAAGGGTTTACAAATATGCAGGACACATATTATTTGAAACAAGATAACACTGCACTTATAAACTATATTTACACTCAAAATGGAGTAAAGATCTATCCTGATATGGTAAAGGTAAGAGTTGCTCTTGATAATGGACAAATTGTAAGTTTTGATGCAACGCCATATTATATGTCGCATACAAAAAGAACAATTCCAAAACCAGCGATAAGTGAATCAAAAGCAAGATCAATGATATCACGAAACTTTGATATTCAAAGCACAAGCCTAAGTATAATTCCACTTCCTTCAGGAAGAGAAGTATTCACGTATGAATTTATGGGAAAATTTGATGGAAAGTATTTTATAGATTATATTAATGCACTTACTGGAAAAGAGGAAAATATAATTCAAATAATAAAAGATCCAAATGGAATTTTATCAATGTAAACATTATATTTTTATAATATTTGCAAACAATATATAATGCGGGATATAAAATTACCGCAAAGGGGGTTATTGATTTGTCTAGAAAAAGTATCATGTCAGAGGAACTAAAAATGGAGATAGCTAAAGAATTGGGTGTATATGATACAGTAGCCAAATATGGTTGGGGAGAAGTAAAAGCTAAAGACTGCGGGAATATTGTTAGAAAAGCTATCGAGATTGCCGAAAGGTCTCTGCATGATAAACAACAATAACCCCGTATAAACTACCCCTTCTACAACTTTGTAGAAGGGGTTTAAAATACCAATTGAGTTTATAGAAAAAAAGAAAAGAAAGGTGATTTAAGTGTTTAAAATACGAACTGATCTTGCATTAGAAACAAGAGAAATGGTTCAAAAAGGGATTGGTAGAGAAATAGAAGGGGTCATAGTAGAGGAAAGAAAAGATTTTGATGAAAAAATAAAAATTACTAAAGTGTTGATTCAATCGGTAAAAGGTGAGGCTGTACTCCAAAAACCCATGGGAAGTTATATTACAATTGAATCTGAAGGACTTAGAGAAGAAGATTTTGAAATTCATGAGCAGACATCAAAGTTACTGGCAAATGAGCTTGAAAACCTTATGCATCTTTCTGAAAAAAGTTCAATATTAGTAGTTGGACTAGGTAATTGGAATATAACACCAGATTCATTGGGGCCAAAAGTAGTTTCAAAAGTCTTAGTTACAAGACACTTATTTGAATATGTTCCTGATAAGGTTTCAAGAGGTATTAGATCTGTATGTGCAATTTCACCTGGTGTGCTTGGTACAACAGGTATTGAGACAAGTGAAATAATAAAAGGAATAGTTGAAAAAGTAAAACCTGATATTATAATTGCAATTGATGCATTAGCTTCAAGAAGGTTAGAAAGAATATCAACTGCAATACAAATTGCAGATACAGGAATAAATCCCGGTTCAGGTATTGGTAACGAAAGGAAGGCAATTAATAAGGAAACAATAGGAGTTCCTGTTGTAGCAATTGGTGTTCCAATGGTTGTTGATGCAGCTATAATTGCAAATGATGCTATTGATTTGTTAATAGAAAATATGAAAAAAGAAGCTGATAAAAATTCGCCACTTTATTCTATGTTAGAAAACCTACCTGATCAGGATAGATACAATCTAATAAAAGAGGTTATAGCTCCATACTATGGGAACCTTTTTGTAACTCCAAAAGATATTGATAGGATTATTGACAATATATCTACAGTTATAGCTGACGGAATAAATATGGCAATCCATCCAGAAGTTAAGGAAAACGATCAATATAGATATGTAAATTAAAGAATAAAACCCTCTGCTAAAGAATAAAAATTTAAAGAAAACAAAAGCAGGGGGTTTTACAATGATAAAAACAGTAACATTAAGATACCTCTTCAAAAAATTATTACTTTTTTTATTAATATTAATAATTGGAATTAGTTTGTTATTTCAAGTAAAATATTTTGGTAAAGTTGAAATTTCAAAAAATGAAAATAATATGATTGAATGGTTAATATCACTTACTACACCTATTTTTAAAGGTGATAAAAATATAAAAACAATATTAAATATGAGAAACTTAATTGCAATAAATTATCCTTTACTAGTAGTGAAAGGTGAAACTAATATTAATTTTGATCTTAGCAAAGATGATGATACAATTGTAATATTAAGTTACGACGAAACAAAAAATACTGTGTATAAAGAAATTTATGAGGATCAGAACATGCCTATTGAAATAGATTCAAAGAAAAAAAATACTGGTAATTTTGATTATAAGAAAATAGAATTTATGAATCAGACAAAAAAGAAGATAGATATAGAAAGCCTAATAAAGAATGCTAATAAACTAGATTTTACTACTAAACCATCAATTTTAATATATCATACTCATACAACAGAAAGTTATAGACCGTCAAAGACTTACAATTATACCTCAATAGATAAATATGGCCACACATTAGATAATAATTTTAATGTTGTTAGGGTAGGTGAACAACTTTCAAAACTTCTCTCAAATAAATATGGATATAAAGTGTACCATAGCAAAGATGTAAATGACTATCCAGAATATAAAGGTTCATATACAAGATCATTAGAAGTATTAGAAAAATATAAAAAAAACCATCCTGATATTAAGGTATTTTTGGATATACATAGAGATGGCTATACAACAATTGATAAGACTAATTTTCAATTTATTAAGACAATAAATGAAAAAAAGGCTGCAAAAGTGATGTTAGTTGTTGGAACAGATGAACTAGGATTATATCATCCTAGTTGGCGACAAAATCTTTTTTTTGCAATAAACCTTCAAAGGAATTTACATACAGTTTGTCCTGGTATTGAAAGGCCAATAAATATTGCTGTTGCAAGATATAATCAACATATTTCACCTGCCTCATTAATTATAGAAATAGGTAGTAATGGGAATACTTTAGATGAGGCTTTATTTTCGTGTAATTTTATAGCTGAAGCTCTTGATAAAACAATAAGGGGTAGATAGCTTGTCAAGAATGGAAAGATTATTAAAAAGAAAAAAGCAAATGAGAATAATTATTGCAATAATTTTATTACTATTATTTTTATGCTTTGTAGCATTTATAATAATTGAGCAGTACAAGATTTCAAGACTTCCTAAAGATAATTTTTTATTAAAAATAATTGAGACTAATGATAAATATTTAATTAAGCTTTTAAATGGGAAGTTTATTTTGAGTATTAATAAATCTATTTATAACTTTGTATATTCTAAGATTTCGTATATATACTTCAAAATTAAAGGAATATATATTAAATATGCATATGAATAATATTCAAATTATAAACATATTATATCTTATGAAAACATTAATAAAGTGATTGTTATGAAATATAGAATAAAATACTACTTTTTATTTTTAATTTTCTGTTATTTTGTTGGTATAATACTTTCAATAAATATATTTCTTTCTCTTTCACAAAATAGTAAGGAAACAATATTAAATAGCATTAAAAACTCATTTGATATTATAAAAAATGGAAATAATAATATAAATGATATTGTTATTTTTTCAATTTTTTCTACGATACTTTTGATTACGCCAGTTTTATTAAGCTACATGAATAAATATTTGCAAATTGCTAATATTATTGTAATAATATACAAAGGTTATATCTTCGGTTTTACAACCTTTTGTATATTTTACCTTTATAAATTAAAAGCTTTAATGTTTTTTATAACATATATTTTACTAAAAGAATTGATTATTTTAATAATTTTAGTTATACTTATTTTAAATTCATTTTCCATTTATTTTATAAAAGAAAAAATGTATAAAAAATCAGATTTTCAGAATAAACTAATTTTTTCATTATTTGTTTCTCTTATTTTTATTATAACTATTATATTTGATAAATATATTGGTTTTTATTCAAGTAATTTTTAATGTTTGGCAATGATTTGTGTAAAGGAGATTTAGTATAAAATGCAAGATGTATTAACCCAATTTGTTGATTATCTTGAGAATAAGCAAAAATTTACCCAAAATACTATTTTATCATACCAAAGAGATATAAAAAAATACATAGAGTTTCTTAACAAGCTAAATTTAAAGCTTGAAGAAACTAATCAAGCTACACTTTTGGCTTATATGTTTCATATGCAAAAAAATGGGAAAGCTAATAGCACTATAGCACGAACCATTGTATCGCTAAAGGTTTTTTATGATTTCTTAAAACTCTCAAACATTATTGATATAGGAAAAATCAATATTGAAGCACCTAAATTAGAGCGAAATCTACCACAAACATTAACAAAAGAAGAGGTTGAGCTTCTATTATCACTTCCTAAAGATGATGACTTAAAAGGTATAAGAGATAAAGCAATGTTAGAGCTATTATATGCTTCAGGCATCCGCGTAAGTGAACTTATAAGTATAAACATAGATGACGTGAGCTTAAACCATGGATATGTTATTTGTAGAACCAAGAAAAGAGACAGAATTGTCCCTATTGGTAGTTACGCAGTAAATGCCATATCAAAATACCTAACAGATTCTCGTCCATATATACTCAAAGATCTAAATGAGAAAGCTTTATTTCTGAATTTCAATGGTAAAAGAATGACAAGACAAGGTTTTTGGAAAATAATCAAGCTTTATGCAAATCAGGCTGGCATAGAAAAAGATATTACGCCACATATGCTTAGACATTCATTTGCAACACATTTAATAGAAAATGGTGCTGATGTAAGAGCAGTTCAAGAAATGTTGGGTCATGCAGATATTTCAACAACACAAGTATACTTGCAGGTTGCAAAGCTAAGAATAAAAGAGGTCTATAAAAAGACTCATCCAAGAGCATAATTAGGGAGATTTATTCTCCCTTTTCTTTTGACTTTTATTAAATTTATTTGTATTATTTTTATGTTAATCTTTTTTTAAGGAGTGCTTTTTTATTATGAGACTTAAGATGTATTTTGCAATTTTTGTAGGGAAAGTTATTAGCTTTATTTTAAGAAGGATTTTGAAGAAAAGTGCATCAAGTATTCCAGGAATGATAGCATATAGAATTTGTCCTGAACTTCTTGAGGAGCTTAATAATAGATGTAAAATAAAAATAATTATTAGTGGAACAAATGGTAAAACCACTACAAATAATCTAATAAATAATATATTAAGGGAAAAATACGATGTTATTTCTAATTTAAAAGGCTCAAATATGGCTGGTGGACTTATAAGCAGTTTCCTAAATTACACAAAAAAGAGCTATGATGTTGGTTGCTTTGAGGTTGATGAAGGATCATTACCAAGAATAAGAAAATATATTAAGCCAGATTTCTTTATTACAACAAATATTTTTAGAGACCAATTAGATAGATATGGAGAATTAGACAAAGTAAAAGATCTTATTTTAAGTTCAATTCCAAAAGATTGTAAAGCAATAATTAATGCAGATGACCCTAATTTAGCTTGTTTTAGCCAAGCGAAATATATATATTTTTATACTGTTTCTGAAAATAATCTAAGTAAAACTACAAATTTATCTTTAGATTCACGTTTCTGTCCTATTTGCAATACCCAGTTAATATATTATTTTTACAATATTGGTCACTTGGGAAAATATAGATGCTCAAATTGCGGTTTTGAAAACCCTAAACAGAGTTTTGAAATAACAAACATTAAATATCAAGATAATAGATTTGTATTTGATTTTGAAGATAAAATTAATAGAACTACTATTCAGGATTTAAGCTTTAATATGAACGGTTTATATAATCTTTATAATGTAGCAGCAGCAATTAGTGTTACAAAGCTACTTGGTATAGATGATGATATAATAAAAAATAAAATAGAATCATTTAATAATCGCCTGGGTAGAATGGAAGAGCTAAACTACAAAGGTAAAAAGGTTATTATTTCACTTGTTAAAAATCCTATAGGAATTACAGAGACATTAAAAATAATTACTTATGATAATTCATTAAAAAACATACTATTTATATTAAACGATAATGGAGCAGATGGTAAAGATGTTTCATGGATTTGGGATGCAGATTTTGATATACTTTCTGAAGCAAAGAATATAAAAAAGCTATTCTTTAGTGGAAAAAGGAAAGAAGATATGCAACTTAGAGTTTATTATAGTGATACAAAATGTAAAAACTTTAATTTAATAGATTATAGAGAACAAATTGAAAATGTATTAGAAGATGATGTTGAAACAGTTTATATTCTTCCAACTTATACTGCATTATTTGATTTGAAAAATGTTGTTGATTCATATATAAAGAAAAATTCATAAGTAGGTGTTTAATATGAATGAAAATTACAAATTGAAAATAATAAATATGTATCCTGAGGTTCTAAATCTTTATGGTGATAAAGGAAATATAATTGCTCTTAAAAGAAGATGCGAAAAATTAGGCATTAATTATGAATTAGTTGATTTTAATATGGACTCTGATGTTAAAATACTTGAGGAAGGAGATATCATTTTACTTGGTGGAGCATCTGATAGAGAGCAAAACATACTCTATGAAAAGATGCTAAGTCTTAAGGATTTGTTAAAAGATCTTATAGAAAGCGGAGTTGGCCTTTTAGCTGTATGTGGTGGATATCAATTGCTTGGAAAGGCATATATTGATGCAAAAGGCAATCAAATTAAAGGCCTTGAAATATTTGATTTTTATACAAGAGCTGAAAAAGGTAGACTAATAGGTAATGTTATAATAAAAAATACTTTAGGATTAATACCAGAAACTGTTGTTGGTTATGAAAACCATGGTGGTAGGACATATCATGATATGACTCCATTAGGAGAAGTAATAGTAGGATTTGGTAATAACGGAAAGGATAAAAAAGAAGGCCTTGTTTATAAAAATTTAATTGGAACATATTTACATGGTCCAATACTTCCTAAAAACCCTCATATTGCTGACTTTTTAATAAAAAATTCATTAAAAAGAAAATATCCTAATTATAATGATAAAATTTTATCTAGTATTGATGATTCTATAGAATTATTAGCACATAAAAAGGTTATTGAACTATATAGCTCTTCAAAATGATATTCATTAATAAAAATAAAAAAAATTAAATGAGGCAACAAATGTAATTTTGTTAGCCTCATTTTTTGTGTATAATTTTATGAGATATTTATATATTACAAAAGTATAAATATTCCTATTGAAATTTTTATATAAAAGTTATAAAATTATATTGTTTGATGTCAGAGGTTAGACATCTGACAAAAAATATTGTAGTAGGAGGCATTTTGTATGAAGAAAAGTTTACTAAAGATTATTGGTATCATTTTAATTTTTGCAACGTTATTTTCACTTGCAGCTTGCAAGAAAAAAACAACAAATCAAGAGGAAGGAAGTAAGGTTCCAAAAACCACTGAAAAACAAACTGCTCCAGAATTCAAAGTTGGTTTAGTTACTGACGTAGGCGGTGTAAATGATAAAGGTTTTAACCAACTTGCTTATGAAGGAATGAAAAGGGCAGAGAAAGAACTTGGTGTTAAAACTACATTAATTCAATCAAAACAAATGACAGACTATGTTCCAAACTTATCAAAACTTGCTGAGCAAAAATATGACCTTGTAATTGCTGTTGGGTTTTTGATGCATGATGCAGTTGTAGAAGTTGCGGGGAAATATCCTAATACAAAATTCTTAATTATTGACTCTGATATTACTGATAAATCAAATGTTACTTCAGCTATGTTTAAAACAGAACAATGTGGTTACCTTGCAGGAATTGCTTCAGCAGAACTTGAAAAAGCTAAATTTGGTAAAACAACTGGAAAGAATGTTTTTGGCGTTGTTGGAGGAATGAAAATACCACCTGTTGACACATTTATAGCTGGCTACAAAGCCGCTGTATTATCAGAAATTCCAAATGCAAAAGTAATTATTAAATATACAGGTAAATTTGATGATCCTGCAACAGGTAAACAAGTTGCATTATCTGAAATATCTGATGGTGCTGATTTTGTTTTCCAAGTTGCTGGACAAACTGGTCTTGGTGTTATTAAAGCAGCTGAAGAAAAAGGTGTTTATGCAATAGGTGTAGATGCTGATCAAAACTATGTATCACCAAAGACTGTTATAACTTCTGCGGTAAAGAAGGTTGATGTTGCAACATATACAGTTATAAAAGACACAAAGGAAGGGAACTTTAAGAGCGGTATAGTTTACTTTGATCTTTCAAATGATGGTGTTGGACTTGCACCGTTTATGGAAGGTGTTCCAAAAGAAGTAGTTGATAAAGTAAATAGTGTTGCAGAAGATATTAAAGCAGGAAAAATCACAATTCCAACAGAAGTTAAAGAGAAGTAAAAAGACAGGGCCTGCTGATAAAACAGCAGGCTTCTTTAAGATTTTGAAAGGAAGTGTTATTGTTGATAGGGATAATTGGAGGTTCTGGCTTTTATTCTTTTTTAAATGAATATAAAGAAATTGAAATTGAAACACCTTACGGGAAACCAAGTGATAAAATTGCATTATCTGAAATAGATGATGTGGAAGTAGCCTTTATTCCAAGACATGGGAAGAATCATACTTTTCCACCACATTTAGTTCCATACAAAGCAAATTTATATGCTTTTAAGATGCTAAATATTGATACTGTTTTAACAACTACTGCATGTGGAAGTCTAAGAAAAGATTATCAACCGGGTGATTTTGTTGTTGTTGACCAATTTGTTGATAGAACATGGGGACGAGATGATACATTTTTCGGGATAGGTAATGTAAAACATACTTCAATGGCAAACCCATATGATGAGCACTTGAGAGAGATAGCAATTGATGTTTTAAAATACTTGGGTTATAGATTCCATGAAAAAGGAACATGTGTAGTAATACAAGGTCCAAGATTTTCAACAAAAGCAGAGAGCAAATGGTTTTCAGA
Source organism: Caldicellulosiruptoraceae bacterium PP1 (assembly GCA_041320695.1). Classification (NCBI taxonomy): domain Bacteria; kingdom Bacillati; phylum Bacillota; order Caldicellulosiruptorales; family Caldicellulosiruptoraceae; species Caldicellulosiruptoraceae bacterium PP1. The sequence continues at coordinate 27,714 of JBGGOQ010000006.1, forward strand.
ATCAGGATTTGATGTTATTGGAATGACACAATATCCTGAAGTAGCTTTAGCAAATGAATTAGGCTTAAGATACCTAAATATAACACTTGTTACTGATTATGATGCAGGGCTTGAAGATGATCCTAATATTCTTCCAGTTTCACATGAAGAGGTATTAAAGGTTTTTTCTGATAATGTTGAGAAGTTAAAGAAGGTTATTAAAGAAATAATAAAAAGACTATAAAGGAATGGGTGAGAGAAATGGCTAACATTCTTGAAGTTAAAGGTATTACTAAAAGGTTTGGAAGTGTTGTTGCTAATAACAATGTAAACCTTGAAGTAAAACAAGGTGAGGTTCATGCAATATTAGGTGAAAATGGTGCTGGTAAATCTACACTGATGAATATTATCTACGGACTTTATGCTCCAGACAGTGGAGAGGTTTATTTTGATGGTCAACCACTTAAGGTAAAAGGACCGCATGAAGCAATAGAAAAAGGAATAGGAATGGTTCATCAGCACTTTATGTTAATTCCTGTATTTACAGTTACAGAAAATATTGTATTAGGTGCTGAGCCAAAAGGTGTTAAATTTAAAGCAGAGGAAGCTGAAAAAAAGATAATTGAGATATCAAAGAAATATAATCTCGAAATTGATCCAAAGGTAAAAGTTGGAGATCTAAGTGTTGGTATGCAACAAAGGGTTGAGATACTAAAGGCATTTTATAGAGATGCAAAGTTCTTAATTCTTGATGAACCAACTGCTATGCTTACTCCACAAGAAACAAGAGAACTTTTTAAGATTATAAATAATCTAAAAGAACAAGGACTTTCAGTGTTATTTATAAGTCATAAGCTTGATGAGGTAATGGAAATTTCAGATAGGGTTACAGTAATGAGAAGAGGACAAACTGTCCAAACTCTAAATACTAAGGATACAAATGAACAAGAACTTGCTAACCTGATGGTTGGAAGAGAGGTTAAATTGGTTGTTGACAAAAAAGATGCTAAGGTTGGGGATGTTATATTAAATGTATCTAAAATAAATGTAAAACTAAAAAATGGTATAGAAAAAGTAAAAGATGTATCTTTTGAAGTAAGACGTGGAGAGATACTAGGCATTGCAGGTGTTGATGGGAATGGGCAATCAGAACTTATTGAAGCCATAATGGGTCTTATCCCATCAGAAGGCAATATTAAATTTAAAGGTGAGGATATATCAAAGCTTTCAACAAAACAAAGATATGAAAGAGGGATTGGTTATATTCCACCAGATAGGCAGTTGGATGGACTTGTATTAAGCTTTACATTATCTGAAAATATTGTTCTAAAAACATATTACAAAAAACCTTACTCAAACAATGGATTTTTAAACTACAAAAAGATAAATTCAGATTCTGATGAACTAATAAAACAATTTGATGTTCGCCCACCAGATTATAAACTTTTTGCTAAGAATTTATCGGGTGGAAATCAACAGAAGGTTATATTAGCAAGAGAGATATCTCAAAATCCTGATTTACTTATAGCAGTTCAACCAACAAGAGGTATGGATGTTGGAGCTATTGAATTTATTCATAAAAAACTAATTGAACTTCGTGATCAAGGAAAAGCTGTAATATTAGTTTCACTTGAACTAGAGGAGATAATGGCATTATCAGATAGAATTGCTGTTATGTATTCAGGAAAAATAATGGATACATTAGATGCTAAAAAAGCAACACGTGAAGATATTGGTCTTTTAATGACTGGAACTTCACTAAAATCTAAAGCAATGTAAATCGGAGGGGAAAATATGAAAAAGTTATTAGAAGGTGCTATAAGACCTATTTTAGCTATAATTATTGCAGTTTTAGTAGGTGGAATTGTAATTGTTGCAACAACAGGTCAGAATCCATTTTATGCATATTATTCACTTTTAGTTGGTGCATTTGGAAGTTCAATGAATATTGCAACAACGCTTACAAATGCTATACCATTGATAATTACAGGGCTTGGCATTGCGATAGCCTTCTCAGCAGGTTTATTCAACATAGGTGCTGAAGGGCAATACTGGATAGGTGCTATTGTAGCAACTTATATCGGTTATAGTGTAAAAGGGCTTCCTGGATACCTACATATTCCACTTATCATTGTTTTAGCAATGCTTGCAGGTGCACTTTGGGGTGGACTTGTTCCAGGTCTTGCAAAGGTCTACACAGGTGCTCATGAAGTTATTACAACAATGATGATGAGCTATGTAGCTATTTACTTAAGCCATTTTCTTTTAGAAGATGGTCCAATGATGGACAAAGGTGTGATTCCGCAGTCACCAATAATAAATGAAAGTGCAAAATTATCAAGACTTATTGAAAACTCTCAGCTTTCATCAGGTTTATTTATTGCAATAATTGCCGTCATAATTGTTTACATTCTTATGTATAAGACAACGCTTGGATTTGAAATGAGATCAGTCGGTTTTAATCAAAGAGCATCAAAATATGCAGGAATGAATGTAGCAACAAAACTTGTTACATCACTTGGTTTATCAGGTGCATTTGCTGCACTAGCAGGTGCTGTTCAAATAATGGGCGTTCAACATAGATTATATGATAGTTTTACATCAGGATATGGATATACAGCTATTGTTGTAGCATTACTTGCTAATAATAACCCAATAGGTGTTGTAATTGCTTCAATATTCTTAGCTGGACTATCAACAGGTGCACAAGAAATGCAAATGAGGACAAACATTTCTGGCCAGCTAACAGATGTTGTTGTAGGTCTTATTATATTCTTTATAGCAATAGAAGAACTTTATAAGATTGTTATAGATAGAATACAAAAAAAGAAACAGAAAATGGCTTAGGGGGTAATAAATTATGGATTTTTTAAGTATTTTTGCAAACCCATATCTCTGGGCTTCAACAATAGCAATGGCAACACCTTTGGCATTACCTGCAATTGGTGGTACTTTTTCAGAACGTTCAGGTGTTGTTAATATATCAATGGAAGGAATTATGCTCATTTCAGCATTTTCATCAGCTGCTTTTGCAGGATACTTCCATAACGCATGGTTAGGGCTTTTGATGGGTGTTTTAAGTGGAATGCTTATTTCGGCTATATTTGCATGGGCAGCAGCAAGAATGTATGCAAACCAAGTTGTTTTAGGAATGGCTTTCAATATTTTTGCATCTGGTATTACTGCATATTTGTTTAATGCAATATATGGACCTACTGGAACACCTTCAGATACTCCCAAAATTCCAGATATAAATATACCTATTATAGATTCAATACCATTTATAGGTAAAATACTAAGTGGCCAAAACGCAATAGTATATATAATGTTCATTCTAATAATCTTAGCACAATGGTTTTTATTTAAAACAACATTAGGTTTAAGAATAAGAGCTGTTGGTGAAAATCCTGAAGCTGCTGAAACAGCAGGAATAAATGTTGTAAGAATGAAATATATAGGCGTTATCTTGGGTGGTGCTTTTTCAGCGTTAGGCGGAGCATACCTTGCGATAGGTGTTTTAAACAGTTTTTCGCCAGAGATGTCATCAGGTAGAGGTTATATTGCATTAGCTGCTATGATTTTTGGTAAGTGGACTCCAGTAGGTTCATTTTTAGCAGCAATACTTTTTGGTTTTGCAACAGCATTGAGTTACAGCTTACAAAACTTTGCAATATCAAAAAATCTAATTATGATGTTACCTTATATTGTAACAATATTAGCCTTAGTGGGTATTGGTGGTAAAAGCGTTGCACCAGCGGCAGATGGAGTTCCTTATAGACCCAAAAAGTAAAGGGGGCATAAATTTTGAATTTTCCTCATTCAACATACCCTCCAAGGTATGAGATTGTATTAGAAAAGATAAAGAAATTTATTGAGAACGATATATATAAAGAGGGGGATAAGCTCCCCTCTGAAATTGAACTATCAAGACAGTTAGGTGTAAGTAGAGCAACACTAAGAGAAGCACTGAGAATTTTAGAGGATGAAGGATATATAATAAGAAGGCATGGAATAGGCACATTTATAGCTCCAAAGCCTATATTAAAAACTGGTATGGAGGAGCTAATAAGTATTACCACCATAATTGAAAAACAAGGCCTTAAAGCTGGTACAAAAGATATTGTTATTTCGAAGGGACTACCGAATGAAAAAGAAGCCTTTATGTTAAAACTTAAACCCAATGAAGAAATAATAAAAGTTGAAAGAGTTAGACTTGCTGATAATCAACCAATTGTCTACTGTCTTGATAGACTACCAGCTAAATTATTTACAAAAGGGTTTAACTTTAATATAGAATCATTATTCAAGTACTTAAATGATGTTTTAGGTATTTATATTTCATATGCTGTATCAGATATTGTTCCTATGAAGGCAGAAACTAATAACATTTATAGAAAACTTAATATAGATAAAAATGATGTACTACTTTTGTTAGACCAGTTACACTTTGATACAAACGATAATCCTATACTGTATTCTTCTAATTATTTTTCACCTAAGAAATTCAGATTTTTTATTGTAAGGAAGAGGATTTAAGATGGAGATAATAAATAGAGTAGATGAAAATCTTCAAAAATTAATTGATAAAGCTTTTGAATCAAAAAATAAAGCTTATGCTAAATATTCAAAATTTCATGTTGGTGCAAGCGTAGAAACTGATGATGGAGTTATCTTTGGTGGATGCAATATAGAAAATGCATCATATGGGCTTACAATTTGTGCAGAAAGAGTAGCACTTTTTAAGGCTTATTCAGAAGGCAAAACAAATATAAAGACATTTGTTGTAGTAGGTGATACTGAAGAACCCATATCACCTTGTGGAGCGTGTAGGCAAGTAATATCAGAACTTGCACCAAATTCTACAATATATCTTGTAAATAAAGATAAAACAAAGATTATTAAAACAAATTCAAAAGAATTGTTACCATATAATTTTGAATTATAAATTTAAAGAAAGGGGTATTTTAAGAAGTGAAGATGGTATTACTTTCATTAATAGCTGGTTTAGTAGTTGGAGCAATTTTTAAGATTTTTAAATTACCTGTCCCAGCTCCAAATGCTTTATCAGGTGTTGCTGGTATTTTAGGGATATACTTAGGAGCAACATTAATTGAACAAGTAGTTAAACTTATTAAATAAATTTTGAGGTGTTTTAAATGTTAGTTACTGAAATAATACGTAAAAAACGCGATGGTGAAACACTTACAGAAAAAGAGCTAAGTTTTTTAATAAATGGATATATTAATAATAGTATACCTGATTATCAGATATCAGCTTTTTTGATGGCAGTATTCTTTAAGGGTATGACAAAAGAAGAAACAGCAAATCTTACAATGCTTATGGCAAAATCAGGCAAGATGATAGACTTAAGTGCAATTGAAGGTATAAAAGTAGATAAACACTCATCAGGTGGAATAGCAGATACTACAAGTTTAGTTCTTATACCTTTAGCTGCCTCAGTTGGTGTTAAGGTTGCCAAAATGTCCGGAAGGGGATTAGGACATACTGGTGGAACAATTGATAAACTTGAGTCAATACCAGGCTTTAAAACAGAGCTTACTATAGAAGAATTTATACAAAATGTTAATGAGATTGGTGCAGCAATTACTGGGCAATCAAGTGAGCTTGTACCTGCTGACAAAAAGATTTATGCACTAAGAGATGTAACAGCTACAGTAGATTCTATACCATTGATTGCAAGTAGTATTATGAGCAAAAAAATTGCAGCAGGGTCTGATAAGATTATCTTGGATGTAAAATTTGGGAAAGGTGCATTTATGAAAGAATATGAAAAGGCATTAGAACTTGCAAAACTAATGGTGGAAATTGGCGAATTAGCAGGTAGAGAAACAGTAGCTTATGTTACTGATATGAACCAACCACTTGGGCTTGCTATAGGTAACTCACTTGAAATAATAGAAGCTATTGAAACACTAAAAGGAAGAGGAAGTCAAGACTTAGTTGATATATGTCTTGAGTTTGGCTCTGAAATGATGATTTTATCAAATGTTGAAACTGATAAAGAAAAAGCAAAAGAAAAGTTACAAGAAAGTATAAATAGTGGAAAAGCCCAATATATGTTTAGAAAGATTATTGAAAACCAACATGGCGATCCAAGGGTTGTTGAAGATTATTCTTTATTACCACAAGCAAAACTAAAGTATGAGTTTATTGCTCAAGATAACGTTTATATAAAGGATATAGATGCACTAAGATTAGGGATAACTTCTCTTAAGCTTGGTGCAGGAAGACAAACAAAAGAAGATATAATTGATTTATCAGTTGGTATCATGCTAAAAGGAAAAATTGGTAGCCACTTTAAAAAAGGTGAGGTTATTGCTGAAATTTTTGCAAATGATGAAAATAAATTACATGAGGCTATTAATGAAACCAAAGAATCGATAATTTTGACAAATGAATTTGTTGAAAAGAAAAAGGTAATATATGCTAAGGTAACCAAAAATGAAGTTAAAGAATTTTAAAATGGAGTGATTATAAATGACAAGGGATGAAATAGCAAGATATATTGATCATACAATTTTAAAATCAAGTGCTACAATCAAAGATATTAAAAAGCTTTGTGATGAGGCAAAGAAATATAATTTTGCAGCTGTTTGTGTTAATCCATGCTATGTAAGCTACTGTAAAGAGCAGCTAAAGAACACCCAAGTAAAGGTTGCAACAGTGGTTGGGTTTCCTTTGGGTGCAAATAAAACTGAAATAAAGGTTTTTGAAACAAGACAAGCTTTACTTGATGGTGCTGATGAAATTGATATGGTTATAAATATAGGTGCTATGATTGAAGGAAGCTACGAATATGTAGAAAAGGAAATTGAAGAGATAGTAAAGGTTACACGTGAATATGGCGAGGACAAAATAGTTAAGGTTATCATAGAAACATCTGAGCTAACCGATGAGCAGAAAAAAATTGCATGCGAGATATCAAAAAAGTCTGGTGCTCATTTTGTAAAAACATCAACAGGTTTTTCAAAATGGGGTGCTAAGGCAGAGGATGTAAATTTTATGAAAGAAACTGTTGGTGAGAAGGTTAAGGTTAAGGCATCTGGTGGAATCAAAACATATGAAGATGCTATAAAAATGATTGAAGCAGGAGCTGATAGAATAGGGACAAGCAATGGTGTGGCTATTGTTGAAGGGGCTGAAGGTTAATGAGAACTATATTAATTGTTCTCGATAGTGTGGGTGTTGGTGAATTAGAAGATGCATATCTTTATGGTGACGAAGGCAGCAACACTTTAGCTAACACTGCGAAAGCTGTTGGTGGACTTGAACTTAAAAATCTATATAAATTGGGTATTGGAAATATAACAGAGATTTTAGGTACACCCAAAAATCCAAATGCAATTGGTGTATTTGGAAAGAGTAAAGAAAAATCAAAAGGAAAAGATACAACAACAGGGCATTGGGAAATAAGTGGGATTATACTTGAAGAACCTTTTAAAACATATCCTAATGGATTTCCTCAGGACTTAATTTCTGAGTATGAAAAGAGAATTGGTAGAAAAGTTCTTGGTAACAAAGTTGCATCTGGGACTGAAATAATAAAAGAGCTTGGAGAAGAGCATTTAAAAACAGGATATCCAATAGTTTATACATCAGCTGACTCGGTTTTTCAGATAGCTGCACACGAAAAGGTAATACCACTTGATGAGCTTTATAAATTTTGTGAGATTGCACGAGAGATATTGGTAGGTAAATGGGCTGTAGCAAGGGTTATAGCAAGACCATTTGTTGGCAATAACAAAGAGGATTTTAAAAGGACATATAACCGAAAAGACTTCTCTATGGCTCCTTTTGGTATAACAATGCTTGATTTAATTTCTAAAAAAGGGTTTGATGTAGTAGGTGTAGGGAAGATATATGATATCTTTGCTGGTAAAGGAATTACAAAAAGTTTTCATACAGAAGGAAATATGGACGGTGTTGATAAAACACTAATTGCAATGGACGAAGTTGAAAATGGGCTTATTTTTACAAACCTTGTTGATTATGATATGTTATATGGACATAGAAATGACCCACAAGGCTATGCAAAAGCACTTTTGGATTTTGATAATAGACTTCCTGAGATTATTGATAAATTTAAAGATGATGATATCTTAATAATTACTGCTGACCATGGATGCGACCCCACAACCGAAAGCACAGATCATTCAAGAGAGCATATACCAATTTTAGTGTATGGTAATAAAATAAAAAAAGGATATAATTTAGGTGTTAGAGAAACATTTTCTGATATAGGTGCAACAATTTGCGAATATCTAAATTGTGGTCAATTAAAAAATGGAGCAAGCTTTTTAAAAGAAATTCTATTATAAGTTTTGAGGTGTTTTAGTATGAGTATTGAGAAGGTTAAAGAATCGGTTGAGTATTTAAAAGATAAAATTCCTTTTGTTCCTGATGTAGCTATTGTTCTAGGAAGTGGACTTGGAGATTTTGTTTCAGCTGTTTCTGACAAGGTTGTAATACCATATAAAGATATCCCCAACTTTCCTGTATCTACTGTGAAAGGTCATCAAGGTAATTTAGTTTTTGGGACAATAAAAGATAAAAAGGTTGTTTTGTTCCAAGGGCGTGTTCATCTATATGAAGGATACAGTATTTATGATGTTGTTTTTGGAATAAGAACAATAGGCCTTTTAGGTGTTAAAAATTTAATTGTTACAAATGCCGCAGGTGGAATAAACACAGGATTTGTTCCTGGCGATTTAATGGTAATCAAAGACCATCTTAATTTATCTGGTGAAAATCCTGCAATTGGTGAAGAATTTAGTGAGTTTGGCAATAGGTTTTTTGACATGACATATGCTTATGATAGGGAATTGATTGATATTATAAAAGATGTTTATAAAAAGAATGGCATTGATTATAGAGAAGGCGTTTATGCCTTTTTAAAAGGGCCATCGTATGAAACACCATCCGAAATTAAGATGCTTAGAATTATGGGTGCTGATGCAGTTGGTATGTCAACAGTTCCTGAGGTTATTGCAGCAAGACAAATGGGTATTAGAGTATGCGGTATATCTTGTATAACAAATATGGCAGCAGGTATTTTAGATAGAAAGCTAACTCATCAAGAGGTAATTGAAGTATCTAATATGGTGAAAGAAAAGTTTACTAAACTTGTAAGTGATATAATTGAATTGATGTAAATTAAATTTGAGGCTATCCAAAAAGACCATGGATAGCCTTTTTTAATAATGCAAGATAATTTGAGTAACACATTTATAGACAAACAAAATTACAAAGAATATAATTTTATTAAAAGTATTTAAAAATTTGGTGATTACACATGAAGAAAATTCCAATTGGTATAAGTGATTTTAACCTAAAATACGATAGAAGTCGCCCACTTCTATAAGTGGGTGATGAATGTCGCTTTATTTGATATAATAAATATATGGAAGGAGGTGTAAACTTGCTAAAAGCATATAAATACAGGATATATCCAACAAAAGAACAGCAGGAATATTTATCAAAAGTATTTGGTTGTGTGAGGTTTATATATAATAAAATGTTACATGATAAGAAAGAACATTACAAACAAACAGGAGAAATGCTAAACAATACACCTGCTAAATATAAAAAAGGTTATCCTTTTCTAAAAGAAGTAGATAGTCTTGCACTTGCCAATGCACAGCTAAATTTAGAAAAAGCATATAACAACTTTTTTAGGGACAAGAATATAGGTTTTCCGAAGTACAAAAAGAAAAAAGGTTATCAATCCTACACAACAAATAATCAAAATGGAACAGTATCTCTTGAAAATGGTTATCTTAAAGTTCCAAAGCTAAAAACAACAATAAAGGTAAAAGAGCATAGAACATTTGAAGGAAAAATAAAATCAGCAACAATAACAAAAACACCAACAGGTAAATACTATGCATCAATACTTGTAGAAACAGAAGTTGAAAAACTTCCTAATACAGATAAGAAAATAGGTATAGACTTAGGATTAAAGGATTTTTTAGCATTATCAGATGGAACAAAGATAGAAAATCCAAAATGGCTTAGAAAAACAGAAAAAAGAATAAAGAAGGTACAAAGGGATTTATCAAGAAAGCAAAAGGGTAGCAAAAACTATGAAAAAACAAGGCTAAAACTTGCAAAACTACACGAAAAAATATTAAATCAAAGAAAAGACTTTCTTCATAAAGTATCCTCTAGAGTTATAAACGAAAAACAAGTTATAGTTTTAGAGGACTTGAAGGTGAAGAATATGAGGCAAAACAAACATTTAGCAAAAGCAATAAGTGAAGTATCATGGGCAGAGTTTAGAAGAATGTTAGAGTATAAAGCAAATTTGTATGGAAGGAATATAATAATAGCACCACAAAAATATGCATCAAGTCAAAAATGTAGTGAATGTGGATATAAAAATGTAGATGTAAAGAATTTAGCATTAAGGGAATGGAAATGCCCAAATTGTGGTGCTATACATGATAGAGATGTAAATGCAGCAAAGAACTTACTAAAATTAGCCATGTAGATGGTAAAACTGGGGAAGGAACAGCCCTTAGAGCGTGGGTAATCTGGTAAGGTAGCTTACCTTGACCACGAAGCCACCACCTCTATAGGTGGGGGTAGTTCACTTGATGAGTATGATGTTCCAATTCAGCAAGGATATTTATCTAGTTACTATGATAAAGTCATTGAATTTATGAGAAATTTTTTTAGCTCAAGCCTTAAAGATAATCAATATCTTGAAAAGGCTGTAATAACAGGAATATTAAGAATTGCAAAAGAAAGTATATTTTCAGGCCTTAACAATTTGAAAGTATGTTCTATACTAAATAATCAATACAGCTCTTATTTTGGATTCTTAGAAAATGAAATAATTCAATTATTAGAATATTACAATATAGAACATAAAGCTGATGATATAAAAAAGTGGTATAATGGGTATTCTTTTGGTGATAAAGTTATTTATAATCCATGGTCAATCTTAAATTTTATTGATAATAATGATTTAGGATTTTGTCCTTACTGGGTAAATACAGCTGAAGAAACAATTATTAAAAATATTTTAGCCAGAAGTGATAAAGAGCTTAAAAATGATTTAGAAAGTTTATTAACTGGGCAAGAATTGAAAAAACCCATTAATGAAAATATAGTAATGGGTGATATTGAAAAAAATACAATTAATATTTGGAGTTTTTTATTGTTTAGTGGTTATCTTAAATTTGAAAATAAAGATATAGTAAATGGGAGAATTTTTTGTAGCTTAAAAATTCCTAATGAAGAGGTAAAAATATTATACCAAGATGTTATTCTATCATGGTTTACTGATAATATTAATTTTGAAAGATTTAATCTGCAAAAGTAGAGTTGAATTAATAATTATTTTGAAAATTACTATTTTGATGAAGAAATTATTGAGGATAAAATAATGTATAATTATAAACAAAAAAAGTTGTAGCAAACAGAAGTACAGTATTTCATTTAATAAAATTATTGAATTATATTGACGAGATTATTTCAGAGTTAAATTTAAAATATAATAATTAGAAAAATATCATAAATTAAATATTTGATGAATCAAATATATGACAGTTACATCTATTAATGATTCGTCTGTTTTACTGTCCCTTGTTTTAGCTATTTCAAAATGATACTTGTAATTCTACCTAATATCCTTGTAATTATTTTTTACATCTTTATATTATATTGACTTATCAATAATTCTATCTTCGTTTATTCATACACACATAGATACTTAAATCTTTTCCTAATTATGTTATTATAATACACCATAACCTTAAAACTCTAGTAAGTTTTTTCATTTCAATAAATATAATACATAAGATTGTAACTATAGTTTTGGCTATTTTTTCATATTTTTTTTGCTTTGTTACATTTAATTATATAATAAAATAATAAAATTGTTCATATCACTTAAAAAAAATATAGTTGACAAATAAAAATTGTGTAGTATAATAAAATTGAAATGGGTTGCAAAGATAAATCTTTGTTAGAAATACGCAATAGTAATTTAAACAAGCCTTAATAATTTCTTAAAAGCATATTTTGAATGTTAAAAATAATGAATATGATAAAATAATCCAAGAAAATGAGGATGTGGCTATAACAATGAAAAGAGTAACCATATATGATATAGCAAAAGAAGCAAAAGTCTCTCCAAGTATGGTATCAAGAGTAATAAATAACAGTGGGTCAGTTAAAAAAGAAAAAGCAGAAAAAATATTGCAAATAGCTCAAAAATACAATTACGTTCCTAATATTCTTGCTCGAAGTTTAACAAAGAAAAAAAGCAAAACTATCGGTATTATACTACCAGATATAAGCAACCCGTTCTTTCTACAGATATACAGAGAAGCCGAGAAAAGAGCTTTAGAGAAAGGTTACAATATAATATTGGGTAATTCGTTTAGCAAGTATGAAATAGAATCTGTCTATTTGAGATCCTTAGTAGAAAAACAAGTAGATGGGATAATATTCTTGGGTGGCAGGATCAATGATTGCAAATTGAAAGATAAATATATAGAAGAGATGATAGCTATTAAAAATAAGGTGCCTATAGCAACAGTAAATAGTATTTATGAAGAAATAACAACTACAAATATCATAACAGATGAGGAAAAGGGTTTTCGACAACTTATGGAGTTTATCTGTAAAAGAGGATTTAAGAAAGTAGGAATTATATTAGGAGACCAAGGTGTTAGCTCAACAGAATCTAAGAAAGAATATTTTTTGAAATACGTGGATGAATATCATCTTGATACTGATGAGAAATGGATAATTTATAGTGGGTTCTCGATAAAGGCAGGGGAAGAAGGAGTAAAGAAGCTATTGAAAGCAGATAACCTGCCAGAAGTTTTGATGTGTATAAATGATATAGTTGCAATAGGAGCAATAAGGGAATTATATTTGCATGGTTTAAAGGTTCCAGAAAATATAAAAGTCACTGGCTTTGATGATATAGAATTGGCACAAACTTTTATTCCTTCTTTAACCACTGTTAATCAAAATTATTCAGTTATTGGAAAACTACTTATAGATGTTTTGACAATAAAAGAAGAGAACAAAGACAAAAAAGTAGTGGTTAAGACTGAAGTTAAAGTAAGAGAATCTTGTAGTTAAAAAAAACAAAAAAAAAAACATAAAAACAAAATATTTTTAAAATAAAAATAAAGCACAAATATACCCTTTTATTATTCTAAGCTAAAACAAAAAAATTGTCAAATCCTAAGAGAGAGGTGATGATAAAAAAACATTATCCATTTTCAATGGCAGCAATGCTTTATAATAACTATGACAGGGGGAGAAATATGAAAGCAGAAAAGATTATGCTAACAAAAGATGGAATAAAAATAGGAGATAATTACAAAATCCTACTTTGTTCATCGCTATTTTATTTTAGAATTCCTGAAGAAGAATGGGAAGATAGAATAAAAAAGATTAAATTAGCAGGATATAATTGTTTGGATGTTTATTTTCCATGGAATTACCATGAAGTAGAAGAGGGAAAATGGATCTTTGATGGCAACAGGGACGTAGTAAAGTTTCTAAATATTGTTAAAGAGAATGAAATGTATGTTGTAGCAAGACCAGGGCCATATATATGTTCAGAATGGGATTTAGGTGGATTACCAGCTTATTTGTTGTCTAAAAGAGATATTAGTCTGAGAGAGGTAAATGATGTTTTTTTGAGATATGTGGGAAAATGGTATGAAAAGATAATACCAATAATAAGTAAATATCAAATAACAGAAGGTGGGCCAATAATTGCAATTCAAGTAGAAAATGAATTGGACTTTTACAATTGTTCTGATAAAAAGAATTATCTAAGTAAATTGGTTGATTTTATCAAAAAATATGATATAGATGTTCCTTTAATTGCATGTGTAGGACAAGGTGATGTTGAGGGAGCAACAGGGTTATTAGATAGTTTGGTGTCTACATTCAATTTCTATCCTGATATTAAAGACTCTACAATTGAGAATAAGCTATATTACTATTTAGATTTAATGCAGAGAAAAAATCTCCCATTTTTAATTACTGAAACGGGGAGAGAGCACTTTTTACTAAAGCGTCTTTTGGCCAGTGGTGCAAAATTAATAGGTGCTTATAACCAAGTGGGCGGAACTAATTTTGAGTTTTACAATGCAATAAATAATTGGGGGAATCCTCTCTCTTTAATAGCATGTGATTATGATTTTAATTCTCTTGTATCAGCATTTGGAGAAATCAATGAGAAAGAATTTCTTGAAGCAAGACTACTTAGTAAATTGATAAATTCCTTAAATGATTTAATAACCACCTCTACAATAGAAGATAACAATGATATTTTTGTAGAAAGTGTAAATGGAAGTATTTGTCCAGTTTCAAAAATAATGAATTTAAGTGATTATGGTAAAATGGTCTCCTTAGTCAATATTGCTCAAGATGAAGCAAATATAAAAATCAATATTGATAAAGATGTCTTTCCAAGAAGCACCAATCTTAAAGTGAAGTCTTTACAGTGTAAATATGTGTTTATCAATTTGGATTTAAAAAAATGGGATATAAATGGTGAAATTTTATTTTCGTCGGCTGAACCATGTTTTATTGGCAATAAAAGTGAGGAATTTTTAATGGTTTTTCACACCGATGATGAGGCAGAAATAATATTTAAATTAGACAGTGTAAGTAGAGTGGAAGGTGATATTGATAGCCTGGATGAAATAATATTTAAGTTTACCAAGGATGATGTTGAAAAATCAGCAACTATATTTTTAAAAAATGGGAAAAAACTAAAGATAATTGGTCTAAATAGCAATGTAGCTGCTAAAATTGAAAAAATTGATAAGGATCTTATGTATTTAAATAATTTTGGTAATAATTATATAAAACAAAAGAGCCGTGCAGTCAGCTGCAGATCAAATATAATTGATAGACTAGAAGAAATAGAATATGGCGTAGAAAAATTCAAAGGTCAAAGGGCAATGTTTTTAGAAAATGTAGGAATATATAAAGGTTGTGCTTGGTATAAGCTAAGGTATGAAATGAAGAACAAAAAGAAGATAAAAGGGCTTGCCATGAGCAATGCAAGTGATATTTTATCAATTTATATAAATGAGGATTATATTGGAACATTTTTGAACGATGGTGAATGTATTTTTTTAGATAAAGTCTTAAATATTGAAGAAAAAGAAATTGAGGTTTTAGTAAAAGCAGAGATATGGGGACATTGTAATTTTGATGATAATAGGAAAAATTCACTTAAAATTTGCTCTCTAAAAGGGCTTAATAATGCTTCATTAATATTTGATATTAGTGATATTACAGATAACTGGTATTTGTTTAAAGAAGGGAATCACAAAACTCCACCTATATTTACTAATTTTGGGATAAGACAAACAACTAAAAAGCAATTTGAAGATCATTATTATAAGAAGATCTTTATAAGTAAAGAAGCAGAAAATTGCTATCTTTGGTTTAAAGGATTTGAATGTAATGGCGAATTGTTTATTAACCAAAAACCTATCTGTAAAGTTGACAAGTATCACCAAATGTTTGATGTGAGTGAATACATAGAAAGAGGAAGTTTCAATGAGGTAAAAGTAGTTGTTACAAAGGATTATTTTGATGACAAAAGTGGAAAAGTTTATCTATTAGAAGGTATTTCAAGTAAGGAATGTGCCATTTTATATTCAGAACCAACAAAACTATATGAACTTGCAAAGAAAAGCAAAGATACAGCTGACAAGATCACCTTGCCCATTATTATGAAAAGCAAACATTCTTTAATTCTTCGTCTTGAAATGGATACTAACATTGACTACACAAAAGTCAAAGCATTATTCAAAGGCAAGAACCTTAAAATAACAGCAATAAGTAAAGAACAAGTTATAGGAAGAATATGGCTTGAAGAGAAAAAAAACATATCAATTTTTAGAGGTGGTAATCCTGATATTTTATATTTGCCTAAAAATTTACTTCAAGCTGCTAATAATGAATTAATATTATACTTAGAACCAACAAAAATAGATGATAATTCTATTTTAGAAGAGATTGAGATGATTTATATGGAATAATATGTAATGGTATTTATCGTAAACTCAATAATATGAGGGGATATGATTATAATGAAAATGGTTTCTAATTTATCTGTTTCTAATTCATCAATGGTAAATTATAAAAAACCAAAAAATAAGTTCTCTACTTTGAAAAATAATAAAACTTTATTACTTATGTGTTTACCTGCTATAATTTTCTTTTTTGTTTTTTCATATATTCCTATGCCAGGTTTGTATATTGCCTTTGTGGATTATCGTTATGATCTGGGAATATTTAAAAGTCCTTTTGTTGGTTTAAGTAATTTTAAATTCTTAATAATGTCAGGAGATTTACTTAGGCTAACAAGAAACACAATACTTTATAATTTGGTTTTTATAATATTTGGCAGTTTATTTCAGATTTTAGTAGCTATACTACTTAATGAAATTAATGCTAAACGCTTCAGAAAGGTTACCCAAACAATAATGATATTTCCAAACTTTATATCCTATGTTCTTGTTGGATTATTAGCATATAACTTTTTAAATTTTGATTATGGTGTTATAAATAATATCCTTAAGTCATTAAAAATTACACCTATAAATTTTTATTCTACTCCAAGTTTATGGCCATTTATTATTGTTATAACTAATATATGGAAAGGTGCTGGATATGGTTCAGTTATTTACTTTGCTACTATAACCAATATAGATACCGAAATTATTGAAGCAGCATTAATAGATGGTGCAAATACTTTGCAGAAAATCAGGTATGTCATTTTACCACTTTTGAAACCAACTTTCGTAATATTACTTTTATTTTCATTGGGTGGCATATTAAGAGGAGATTTTGGTTTGTTTTATAATCTGGTTGGGTCTAATAATTCTTTGCTATTTGAAAATACTGATATAATCGAAACATTTGTATTTAGGTCTCTTATGAACAATTTTAATTTTTCTCTTGGCAGTGCAGTGAGTTTTTATCAATCAATTTTGGGTTTCTTTATTGTTACATTTGCCAATTGGCTTGTAAAGAGAATTGAACCAGAATATGCATTATTTTAAAAGGAGGAGTGTTATATGGAATATACTGAGAAAAACAAAACTCCTCAAGATTTGCCAGGTACTATAATTAAAATTGTGGCATATATTTTTATAACTTTATTTGCTCTTGCTTGTCTTATTCCATTTATAATTGTTATATCAACTTCTTTTACATCAGAGAGTTCAATTATGAAGTATGGCTATCAAATTTGGCCTAAACAGTTTACGGTATTTGCTTATAAATTGATTTCAGCAGATCCACAATATTTGATTGGTTCTTATATGGTAACAATTTTAAATACGGTAGTGGGAACTATATTAGGATTATTTTTGATTGCAATGACTGGATATGTGCTTCAAAGACCTGATTTTCCTTATAGGAATAAAATATCATTTTATATATATTTTACCACTTTATTTTCTGGTGGTCTTGTTCCATACTATCTTTTGGTTACACAAATTCTTCATTTAAAGGATAATTACTTAGCTATATTATTGCCATTATTAATGAGTCCATGGCTTATCATACTTATGAAAAACTTTATGAAATCTATTCCTCATTCAATAACAGAATCAGCTAAAATAGATGGTGCGGGTGACTTTACTATATTTATAAGGTTAATATTACCAATGGCAAAACCTGCACTTGCCACAGTAGGGTTATTTCTTGCATTGGGTTATTGGAATGAATGGTATAATGCTATGTTGTTTTTATCAAGTTCGGTAAAATATATTCCTCTTCAATTATTTCTCTATAATGTTATTACAAAAGCAGATTTTATAAGAAATTCAGCCGCATCTGCTAATGTTCCATTACAAGATATTCCGCTTGAATCAATGAAGATGGCAACAGCAGTAGTAGCAACAGGTCCTATAATCTTGGTTTATCCATTTGTGCAAAAATATTTTATAAAAGGTATTACAGTGGGAGCTGTAAAAGGTTAACTCGGAATAAAGTTGTTACTCCAAATATGGAGTAATAACTTTATAATAAAAAAATAAAAAATCTTATCAAAAGGAGGTTTTTATTATGAAACGTGCGGCGAGGGTTGTTGCGGTTGTATGTATTATTGCTTTAATAGCTGGGATTGTAATGTCAACATCTCCTAGCAAGGCAGCTTCTAATGTTCCTAAGAATTTTGTAAAAGTAACTTATCTTATGTTGGGAGATCCACCAACCAATGGTCAACTTGAAAAAGTATCTGCAGAATGGAATAAAATTTTAAAGAAAAAAGTTAATGCAAATTTAGAGCTTAAGTTTACTGGTTGGGCTGATTGGTATACCAAATACAACATGATGTTGGCATCCGGCGAAGCCTTAGATTTGATAACAAGTGCTGACGACTGGCTTGATTTGTGGCCAAATGCTGCAAGAGGTGCTTTTTTACCATTAGATAATTTATTACCCAAGTATGCACCTATAACATGGAAGAGTGTTCCACAATCTCATTGGAAACTTTCTAAGTATAATGGCAAGATTATAACTATACCTGAAGATCAATATACACAATATGTAAATCATGGGTTCTTTTATAGAGGAGATTGGGCAAAAGAGTTTGGAATTAAATTGCCAATAAAAGATTTTGAAACATTTGAAAAATATCTTGATGGAATAAAGAAAAATAAGCCCGGTGTAATCCCATGGGATGCAGCAGTTTCTATAGGTCAAGAAATATGGGGTGGTTGGGTTGAGTCATATACTGATGCAGTAGGGCTTCCTTTTGCAACAGGATACCATGCAATATTTTGGGGTAAATCATGGAAAGATAGATATACTATTTATTCCCCAATTTTTGACAAAACTTTTGTTGAATATGCAAAAACAATGAAGAGATGGTCTGATAAGGGTTATTTTAGGTCAGACGTATTAACATATAAAGGAGATACAAGAGCTGAATTACAGGAAGGTAAAACAGGAGCCGATGAGCATCATACAGCGACTTATCTTGGGCTTAGACCATCAATGGATAAAAAGCAGCCAGGATCAGATCTTCAATTCTTTGCTTGGTGTGATACAAGAGGAAATCTCTTAAAAACCTCAATATTACATGGTGCAACTTCAGTGGGAAGAAACAGCAAGAATCCGGAAAGAGCACTTATGGTATACGATTTGATTAGAAATGATCAACAAATATATAGGTTAGTGAACTACGGTATTGAGGGAGTTCAGTATGTGCTTAAAAAGAAAAATGGTGTTCTTGTAAGAGCAACTCCTCCTAAATATGATGACAATAAAGATGGATTTTGGTCAAACTTCTGGGGTGGAAGAAATGATAAATTAGAAATTCCAGGGGAAAATACTCCACTTGATATCAAGAATGAAATATACAACAGATACGCTAAGATTGCAAAAGATTATCCTTATACAGGTTTTACATTTGACCCGAAACCTATTCAAGCAGAATTAGCAGCACTTTCTAATGTTACTAATACTTATGGACCTGCAATTAGTTTTGGAAAAGTGAAAGACCCTGTAAAAGCTGTAGAAGATTATAGGAAGAAATTAAAAGCAGCAGGTTATGATAAAGCTTTAAAAGAAATTAAAAGACAGCTTTTACAATTTAAAAAACAAATGGGTGATTAATAATTTTATTGTAAAAGATCAAATAAATAATTGCGTATTATTAGAGTAGAGGAAAGGTTTTCTTAAGAAAAAAGTCATTAGATAAGCTCCTTGATGAAAAAATCAGCATTTAATTAACTAAAGATAATAATGCCAAAGTAAGTGTGAAACTATAAGTATGTTTAACAAGTCTATAAAAGATAAATTATCACAAAATAAAAAATAAATAAAAAGGAGGAGTTACAAGATGAAAAAAGCAGTTCGGACTATAATTATTGGATTGGTTATTTTGTCGCTTGTGTTAGTAGGTGAAATATATAATGCAACTAGTGTAAAAGCAGCTACAAAAGAAGGAAAAATAACTATCTGGGCATGGGATCCAAATTTTAATATTGCAATTATGAATGAAGCAAGTAGCCGATATAAAAAGATGAATCCAAAGGTAAAAATTGATGTAGTTAGTATGGCAAAAGCAGATGTTGAACAAAAGCTCAACACTGTTCTTGCTTCGGGAATGAAAACAGGACTACCAGAAATTGTTTTGATTGAAGATTATAATGCACAAAAATATCTTGCTTCTTATCCAGGTTCATTTGCAGTTTTGAATAACCACTTTAATTATAAGGATTTTGCACAATATAAAGTTAATTTAATGACTCTTAATGGTAAAATATATGGAATTCCATTTGATTCAGGAGTTGCTGGTTGGTTTTATAGAACTGATTACTTCCAGAAAGCTGGTTATAAGGCAAATAATTTGATAAATATTACATGGGATAAATTTATTGAAATAGGTAAAACAATAAAACAAAAAACTGGCAAGTATATGATTGGTTTTGATCCATATGATGGTGGTTTGATAAGAATAATGCTACAATCTGCTGGAAAATGGTATTTTGATAAAAATGGTAAAGTTGACATTGCAAATAACCCAGTTTTGAAAGATGCTTTAAATGTCTATAAAAAATTGGTGGATTCAGGAATTGCAAAAAAGGTCAACGGATGGAACCAATGGGTAGCATCCTTTAATAATGGAGATGCTGCATCGGTTGTATCCGGTGTATGGATTATGGGTTCAATTAAAGCAGAAAAAAAACAAAGTGGTAAATGGTCAGTTGCACCTATTCCAAGACTAAATATAAAAGGTTCAGTTAATGCATCAAATTTAGGTGGTTCAAGCTGGTACGTATTGCAAAATTCAAAATATAAGGATTTAGCTATAGATTTTATGAAACAAATATATGCAAAAGATATAGATTTTTATCAGAAGATTTTAATTGAAAGAGGAGCTGTAGGGACATATGTGCCAGCTCAGAAAGGTAAAGCATATACAGCAAGTGATCCATTCTTTGGTGGACAAAAGATTTTTGTACATTTTTCTAATTGGATGAAAAATATACCAACTGTTAATTATGGCTTATATACTTATGAAGCTGATAGTGCAATAATGGCAGTAATGCCAGATGTTTATTCTGGTAAATTAACGGTTGATGCAGCAGTGAAAAAAATAGAACAACAATTTAAGAACAAAGTTGGACAGTAATTGCAAAATTGAGGGAGGGGTAATGCCTGTAAATCAGGCAATACTTCTCCTAACCTTTAAAGAATGGGGGCTTAACATAAATATGAAAAAGATATCATATGAGAGATATCTGAATTTGTGGGGTTGGTTTTTTATATTATTTGCAGTTGTAGGATTTAGTTTATTTCTTTTTTATCCTATAGCATATTCATTGTATCTTTCTACATTTGGTACTAAAGGTGTTATTCAGGAATTTGTAGGTATAGGTAATTACATAAGATTAATAAAAGATAATACATTTATTCTTTCGTTAAAAAATATACTAGTTATTTTGGTTATACAAGTTCCAATAATGTTAATTTTAGCTTTGATTTTAGCAGTTATACTTAATGATAAAAGAATAAAATTTAGGGGTATTTTCAGAACTGCAATTTTTCTACCAGCCGTTACTTCATTGGTAGCTTATACAGTGTTATTTAAGATGATGTTTAGTCCAGATGGTTTAATAAATCAAGCATTATTATCATTACATTTGATAAAAGAGCCCATACCATGGCTTATGGATCCATTTTGGGCGAAGGTGACGCTTATAATTGCTTTGACATGGAGATGGATGGGTTATAATATGATGTTTTATTTATCAGGCTTACAAAATATTTCTTATGAAATATATGAAGCAGCAGACATTGATGGAGCAAATAAAGTTGTACAATTTTTTAAAATAACTATTCCGTTGCTTAAACCTATTATAGTTTTCACATCTATAATGTCTACGATTGGGACACTTCAATTATTTGATGAGCCTATAAACTTAGCGGCAGGTGTTGTTACTGGTTCAAGTGTAGGACCTGGAGATTCATTGTTAACACCTTCTGTTTATATATATAACATTTGTTTCAAATACATGCCAAACTTTGGATATGCTGCAGCAGCTTCTTATGTTATAGTGATAATAGTAGCAATATTGTCATTTATTCAGCTAAAATTGGCAGGTGATAAAGAATGAAGAAGATCAGAATAATAAAATACTCTGTTGGTTACATTTTTCTTATCATAATGTCTGTTGTTTCAATATTTCCATTTTTCTGGATGATAGTTGATATGACTAACAAATCGGTTGATATAAACAAAGGTAAACTTATCTTTGGTAATGCATTGACTGAAAATTTGAATAATCTTTTTAACAATTATGAAGTTGGTAGAATTATATTTAATTCATTTAAAATTTCATTAATTGTAGTAATAGGATCTCTAATAATATCATCCATGGCAGCTTATGGGTTTGAGTTCTATCCTTCAAAAAATCGAGAAAAAGTATATTCAGTTTTATTGGCAACTATGATGATACCATTTGCTGCTTTGATAGTTCCACTTTTTAGGTTAATGGTAACATTCAATCTTTTGGATTCACATTGGGGTGTTATATTACCAATGTTGTCTTCAGTGTTTTTAATCTTTTTCTTTAGACAAAGTTTTAAGTTATATCCAAAAGAGATTATTATGGCAGGCAGAGTTGACGGAGCAAGTGAACTAAGAATTTTTACTTCGATAGTTTTTCCTTCGATGAAGTCAACCTATGCAGCAGCTGCTATATATTCTTTTATGACGAGTTGGAATTCATATTTATGGCCTCTAATTGTATTACAGAGTGATGAAAAAAAGATTATGACATTGCTAGTTTCAACTCTTGCATCGGGGTATAATCCGGACTTAGGGGTCATTATGACTACCGTTGTTATTGCAACATTACCTATGATAATAGTGTTCTTTAGTTTACAGAAATATTTTGTACAAAGCATACTTGGCTCTGTAAAACAGTAAGATAAAAGAATTTAAAAATAGTATTTTTGACTAATTATATAATAAAAATGTGTTTTAATCAAAAAGAAGATGATGTAAAGATGAAAGTAATAACATAGGCAAGAAAATGGATAGAAATTTTTTAATTTACAGTATTACAGTATAATATTAATCAATTCTGATGTATGAAATATCTACTTAAAATGGAATTAGAATTTTTAATTAATAAGAAAAATTTTATTGGTTATAACAAAATGTTTAAATTCAAAAAATTTTAAGTTAACTGCAAATTTGATAATTGAATAATTTCAAAAAAATAAAATTTAAATGTGCATTGTAAGTATTAAAAAGCCTTTTGAAAATATTAATGAAAAAAGCTACCAAAAGCGATATTGAAATTAGTAGAGAAAGGGGCATTGAAGAAAAAATGAAAAAAATGAAGAAATTTTTATCATGGTTATTATTGTTGACATGTTTAATATCTTTTAACTTTACTTCGGTGATATCTGTTTCAGCAAATACGACATTTTCCAATAGCACAGATGAGGCGGTTAAAAATACAAATGACACTTTAAGTGTTTATAACAGTATTTATAGCGATGTTTATAACAATGTCTATAATCTCCAAGACATTGATGAGCAACTTGCTTCACACGATTATGTATTTTACTATGTTGACTGCGGTGATCAAACACCATCCACGCCTGACCCAGGTGATAAAATGGGTCTATATCAAAGTGTAACAGATAAAGCATATGGTATAGATACAACAGGATATAGTTGGGGATATGGTCCAGATACAGAAGCTGATGGTTCTACAACAGATAAATATTCTTCAGTTAGGTTTTATTGGGGGAGTAACCATGATGCAAATACTTCTGTCAGCTATAGATTTCAACTACCGATAGCAGGATATTATTTTGTTACTGTAGCAACAAAAAATCCATGGGGTACAAGAGATACAAATATATACCTTGAAGGAGATAATATGTCGGGTGATTATTCAATTCCACAAAATACTAAGGTAGAGGTTACTTATAGAGTATATGTAGATGACGGTGAGTTGAATGTGGATATAAAAGGACCATCTACAGGTCCTTGGCATCAGTGGAATGATCCTATGGTTGGATTCATTTTGATAGAAGGTGTAATCCCAATGTCATATTTGCAATCACAGATATCAGCTTTGAGCACAGAAATAAACAGAAAAAAGGAAGACGGTTCTAATTATTATACAGTTCTCAGTATAAATAAGGCAAATGAAGCTATATCAGAAGCTCAAGAGTTTGTTAATAGTTTTAATCCACAAATTGATAACATAGCTTCAGAAAATATCCAATTGGGAATTAGAGAAAAACTGAATAAACTAAAAGCTGCAACTGCTAATCTTGTTCCAGATATACTCAATACAGTTTTTAGACCTGGCCAGATAATGAGAGATACAAATGGTGCTGTTATTGATGCACATGGCGGTTATATTATGTATGATAAAATTACAAATAAGTATTATTGGTATGGTGAATATCATGTTGGAAAGTGGCCTTCTTCTGGAGTAAGATGCTACTCATCTACAGATTTATTAAACTGGAAAGATGAAGGCATGGCATTGACTATGATTGAATCAATGGATCAGTTTGAAAATGATCCTCTTATTTCCGAACTTTATAAAGGCAGGACGGATAAGGATAACATTTTTGATGATATCAGAGTTGGTAGAATTATCGAAAGACCGAGAGTAATATATAATGATACAACTAAGAAATATGTTATGTGGATGCATGTTGAAGGCAGTACAAATCCAGATGGCACGCTTAATCAATCATATGCAAAAGCTGAGGCAGGTTGTGCTGTGAGTGATTCACCAATTGGTCCTTTTGAATATCTGCATAGTTTTAGAATGGATCAATGTCCACCGGATCAGACTGATTATCATCCCGAAAGTAAAGGTTATGCACGTGATTTGACTTTATTCAAAGATGATGATGGTTCTGCCTACCTAATTTATTCCAGTGAAGAAAACTATACCTTATATATTTCAAAACTTACTCCTGATTATACAGATATTACGGGCTGGCATAAAGATGGCAGAGTGGATGAGAATGGTAAACCTATTCGTGATTCATCTTATAAAGCTGTTTATGGTGTGGATTATGTAAGGATATTCCCAGGTGAACACCGTGAAGCTCCTGCAATGTTCAAATATGACGGGAAATACTATTTATTAACCTCAGGTGCAACAGGTTGGGCTCCAAATGAAAACAAATATTCTGTTGCAGATAATATCTTTGGGCCGTGGTCTACAATGGTTAATCCTTTTGTCAAAACAAGAGATACCGATCCTGATCCAATGAAATCATTTAATACGCAAACAACTTGTGTTATTCCTGTAGATCCTGCAAAAGGAAAATTTATATATGTTGGCGATATGTGGAATGGTGGGGATTTCTCAAATGACGGGGCAAAATATGTCTTTTTGCCTATTGAGTTTGGTCAGGGTTCAGATATGATCATAAGATGGTATGATAGTTGGGAGCCGAGCATATTGGATTCAATGGCCAAGGTAAATATTGTAACTAAGTTTCCAGAGGCTGTTGCTCTTGGAACTTTACCGAATTTACCTGAAACCATAAAAGTTTTAGATAAAGAAGGTAATATTAAATCAACTTCTGCAATATGGACAATAAACTCACATGCACCTTCAGTTGATGATTTTTCAATCCCAGGACAAGTTACTTTGGAATTAAAACTTCCGGAGTATAATAACAAAGTTGTTTATATCAAAATGTATGTAATACCTGATAAAACAATATATTTTATAAATTGCGGTGGGTATGTGACAAGCGATTATAATCTTCTTACATCGTATATGCAGAATACTCTCATAAATAAAGGCGTGGCTGATCAAGCATACAATCCGGAAGATCAATCTCCTTGGGGATATATACAAGATATTGCTCTTCCTGCAGGCTCAGAAAGTGGGGATATTTGGACAACAGTCAGATATCTCAACGCTGGGAATGTTTCTAATTCTCCTAAAGGTACGGACCTTTCTTATCAGTTTACCTTGGAGAATGGTTCGTATGATGTATATATAGGATTTAACGATCCATGGACAAATCTCTCCAGAAAAGCAAACTTATTTATAAATGAAGAACTAAAGGGTCCGATTACATTTACACCGCGCAATGTTCAAGTATGTAAAGGTGTTACAATAACCAACAATACCCTTAATATTACTGTAAGAAATACTGCAGCACAGGACCCATTGATTAGCTGGATTATGATAGTTGATAATAATCTGGTTCCATCTTCTGAATCTAAAATGGGACTTACTGGTAGTTCACCATCACCAACCATGGTAAATTTGAGCTGGTATAAGATTCTCGGTGCAACTGGATATACACTTTATAGATCAGACACTGAAAATGGAATGTATGAACCTATTTACAGCGGCAATGCAGGAATATTTACTGATACTAATTTACAACCAAATAGGACATATTATTACAAGGTTAGCTATACCAGCGATGCAGGAGTGGAATCACTCTTATCAGCAGCAATAAGCGTAACAACCAAAAGTGATGTTCCAACATCATTGATGGCATATCCTGTAAAGACAGCACAGGAAAATGAAGTCACATGTGCAATTATCAAATGGGACCCAATTGTTGGAGCTTCTCAATATATTTTGTATAGATCAACCAGTTCAGATGGGACTTATTCAGAGATATACAGAGGTTATGCTATTAATTACATGGATACAGGATTGAGACCAGGAGTAACATATTATTATAAAGTAAAAGCTGTAACCAGTGCAGGTGAGTCGGGATATTCCACAGCAGTAAGTGTGAAAATTCCTGTAATCGGCAATGATGCTGTTATTGTTATAAATGGAGAAGCAGGGGCTAATGATGTAACTAAATTAAAATTAACAACAATTAAAGTCGGAGATAAATACTATCGCTACGATTATAATAGTGTAGATGGTAAGTTTGTGTCTTTGATATGTAGTTCATCAACAGACTTGATAAATTGGACAAAAGAAAAGGATGTTCTCACAGCATCATCACATAATGATCTGCAAAGTTGTAAGCTTGAGTCAATTAATATCTTATACAATGAAAAAACAAAAAGATATGTAATGTGGGCACATTATGAAAATGCTGAGGATTATAGCCTGGGGAGAGTGTTAGTAGCGGTTTCTCAGTCTGATTCTCCTTCTTCAGAGTTTACAGTGGTCGGTCAAGGAAGTTTCAGACCTCTTGAAAATGACTCAAGAGATATTTCTATATTTAAAGATGATGATGGTTCGGCGTATTTAATATCAGCTACAAATACAAACGCAGACTTGGCAATTTATAAACTTACAGATGATTATTTAGGTATAGAAAAACTGGTTAGTAAGCCTTATAAGGGGCTATATAGGGAAGCACCTGGAATGGTGAAAAAAGATGGAGTTTATTACTTATTTACTTCTGCCGCTGCGGGTTGGTATCCGAGCCAGGCAATGTATTCCACTGCGACTTCTTTGGAAGGTCCATGGTCTGAGCCAAAACCTATAGGAAACTCTTCAACTTTCTCAGGACAGAGTAATGCCATTATTAAATTTACTGGGACTGAAGCAACATCATATTTTGCTGTTATATACAGATGGCTGAGGGGAGATTCGTTATGGCTTCCAGTAATCTTTGATGGAACAAATGCTTATTATGACTATTGTGATTCATTTTTGCTTGATGAAAACACCGGACAGTCAGTGCCAATTACAAATGGTGTATTATTATCTGAAGGCAAGCCGGCAAGAGCATCAAAATCTGCTGCCGGATATGGTCCCGAAAAAGCAAACGACGGAGATTATTTAACAGCTTGGCAGTCAGAGAGAAACTATGACTGGCCGCAGTGGTGGGAAGTTGACTTGGGGGCAGTTTATGATCTTACCAACGTTCAGATTTCTTGGTGGATATTGAAAGGTTCTGAAGGCTATTATAAATATACTATTCAGACCAAAAAGGATGTGAATGACACTTATACTACTGTCCTTGATCGAACATACAATCAGTTCTATGGATTTACATGTGATAATATAAATTGCCAAGCAAGATATGTTAGAATAAATCTGATAGACGCGGTTATTCAAAATAACCCAAACAATAATTGGTATACTCCCCAGTTGATGGAAGTCAAGATATTTGGCTATCCTATAGAAACAGAAAATGTTACGGCTAAAGATGTAGCTGATAAGATAACAGCTATATCAGCACCTGCAAAAGGTTCACTAAGATTAACCTTGCCCACAGTGCCAGAAGGATTCAGTATAGCAATAAAATCATCGGATAATCCTACTGTAATAGGAACTGATGGAGTTATAAATCCTCCAAGTACAGATACGATTGTACATCTTATACTTGAAGTAACAAGAATATCAGACGGCTCGAAAGCAACTACGGCAAACATCGCTGTATTAGTTCCTGGAAAGACAACAGGAACAACATATACTGGAGGAAGTGGTTCAAGCAGCACCCCAATAACAAATAATAATGAAAACAAAAATGAAAATAGAGATGATAAAAAACAGCAACAGGAAACACAACAAACTCAGCAACCAAAAAGTGAACAAAAAGGCTTTGTTACTGCAGAAATTAATCCTTATACAAAAAATACCATTGAAGTAGATAAGAACATTAAAATTGAGGTTCCAGTGGGCTCCATCCAAGGGTTTGCACCACAATTGAATGTAGAAAAAGTAGAAAAATTTGATCAAGATGTTGGTGTTGGAACTCTTGTGACACAACCTATAAAAGTGTCAGTTTCTAAAGGAAGCATAGTTGGGAATGTTCAATTAAATGTAAAAGTTGAGCCTCAAACTATAAAAGAGGGGCAGATTGCGATTAGCTTTATTTATGATCAACAAAGAGGAAAGTGGTTACCTGTTGCAACAAAGCAAGGGACTGATAATGTTGTTATTACAATAAACAAAGTTGGTAGTGTTGTTATTGTTGCAGCAAACCTTGAAGATGTATTCAAGGATGTAAAGAAAGAAAATTGGTCATATGATACATTTAAAAAAGCTCTTTCAAATGGTCTTGTTACAGGCTATGAAGATATGACACTAAGACCGGATAAGAAAGTTTCACTTGCTGAGGCAGCAGTAATTGCTCAAAGAGCATTTGAAATTACATCGAAACAACAAAGAACACTCACAAATGTTCCAAACTGGGCAAATGAAGCTATTAAAGCTTTATTAGACAATAATGTTATAGAAAAAATTGACAATGTTAATGCACCGCTTACAAGACTTGAAGCATGCGAAATGATAATAAAATTACTTGAACAAAAAGGGATAAATATAGAATCTACTAAAGCTCCATTTAATGATATAACCAATTTATCTTCTGATGAAGCAAATTATATTACTAAGGCATATGGTCTTGGAATTGTTAAGGGTTATACAGATAATACGTTTAGACCAGAAAAAGTTGTTACACGAGCAGAACTTATTGCATTATTTATGAGGGCAATTGAAACATTGCAAAAATAAAACTGAATAAGCCAAAAAACTCTGTTACATTTGACTTAGGCTCTATAATAAAAATTGGCGTAGTCAGAGAGGGCCTGAAAATATTAAGAGCACTTATTCTGAATACCTGCAATAATATAAACTGTTTAACACATAAGAAAACAAAAGAAAGGTGGCATCCAGAATAAGTGCTCAATTTTAAACTTTTTGAAATAGTATTGATATTTGGATTTGATGAAGTTCTGCATTAAATACTTTGATTAAATGGAAAATAGAAAGTTATTAATAACTAATAAAAATTATATAGAGATTTTGTATGATTTGTAATATTGACACAAAACTTTATGAGCAGTATATTAAAATTGAAATGGGTTGCAATAATAAATTTTATTATAAATCTTATAAAATCAGCAAAAAAGATGTAACAATTTATGAAATGTTATTTAAACGTTGAGAAAAATTCATGGCTAAATTTAACAGAGAAAAATAGATAAATAGGATGGTGAATTAAATTGTGAAGTAAAATATAAATTTATCATTTGACAAAAATTGAAGCAAATAAAGGGCAGGAATTACCAATAAAAAAAGCACTTATTCTGAGTGCATTATATTATAATATTAAATCCTAAGATCGTAAAAAGTGATAGCATTCAGAACAAGTGCAGAATAGAAAAATAAATTAATAAAAGGACAATAAATGTTTATTATCCATAAAAATTACCCCACTTTATCTTATTATAAAAAAGTAGTTTTGTCAAATTCCAATAGTCTTCTTATAGGCAGCAAAATGTTGTTACAAAGCTTTGGTTAAAGGTGTTAAATTAAAGGTTTTAACAATGATTAACCTTTAATTTTAACGTATTTAAAAAATATTAAAGAGAAAGGGGATGATGTGAAAATGAAAGTAATGACATAGGTAAAAAAGTGAAGAGCAGTTTGGATGTACAGTATTTTAGGATAATTTTGCTCAATTCTAATGTAAGAAATAACTACTTTAAAAGAGAGGGGATTTGTAGTGTATAAGAAAAGATTTTTATCGTTTTTGACCTTGGTGATATTTTTTATATCTCAAATAGCTCCAATATTTGGCGAAAGGATAATAGTTCAAGCAGGAGCAACATCCATTCCAAACAGCAATCTTTTGATGAAGTACGATTTCAATGAAACCAGTGGACAAATTGCACGTGACTCTTCTGGTCATGGTTTTGACGGCATTCTTAACTCGGGTGCAACTTGGAGTGTGGGTAAAAATTTTGGTGGAGTTGCACTAAATGGAACAAGCAGCTATATCACAATTCCAAATGGTGTTTTAAAAGATGTGCATGACATTACCATCTCTTTAAATGTCAAAATAATTCCCGGGCATTATTGGTTAATTACACTGGGGAAGAATACAAGCAATCTTGTTGGAATTGAATCACAAAGTAGCGGATTAAATGCAATGTATATATATAATGGGACTCAATATAAAATTCCTGTCACTGCAGATTTGAGCCAGTGGACAAATTTAACATGGGTGGTATCCACAACTACAAGGACGGCAAATATATATGTAAATGGTGTACTGAAAGGTACCCTAACTATAACCGGCGATATCAGTGCATTATATGATTCCGCAATGACATATGGTGGGTATATAGGCAGATCCTATTGGAGTGATCCATATGTAAACGGCACAATTGATGATGTCAGAATTTATAACTGTGCACTTACTGATGAGCAAATACAAGCAATTGCGAACATGACTACTACAGGTGGAGTAATAGACGTTAATATAAACACAGGCATTGGAACTGCTCCTATAATGCCTAAGTATGTGTATGTGCCCTGCTCAGATGGCAGCACTCAGGAACTTGGAGTTACATGGGAACCAATTGATCCGTCAAAATATAACCAAGCTGGAACATTTGAGGTAAATGGAACAACAACCTATGGTAATTTGCCTGCAAAAGCATATGTTAAGGTATTGCCCCAAATATTGAATGTTGTTTCAAAAACAGAAAATTCAATTACATTGCAATGGGACCAACAGCAAGATGCAGTTGAATACCACGTATATCGTTCAGCTACATTGGGAAGAGATTATACTTTAGTTTACAGTGGTCCTGATACAACATTTACTGATACCGGATTGCAGACTTATACTACCTACTATTACTACATGAACTATACAACCAATGAAGGGATTTCTCCTGATTATCCCAATCTTGCAGTGAAAACCAAAGGCCCCATAGTTGGACCACCGGCCAAGATATATCAACAAAAAAATTTGTTCGATGGTGGTAATATTAAGCTTACTTGGGATATGGTGCAATATGCAGACAGTTATAAGATTTATCGAGCAAACAGTGAAGATGGAGAATATAAATTGATAGGCACAACTACCGAAACTTCCTATACAGACAGTAAAATAAGTCAGGGATCAACTTATTATTATAAAATATCCTGTGTAAATGATGAAGGTGAAGGGCCTCTGTCATCAGCGTTCAGGGCCGATACGCCAACCGCATTATTGAAATATGATTTCAATGAAACTGATGGGAACATTGTGTATGATTCATCAGGCCATGGCTTTGATGGCATCCAAAATGGTGGTGGACGTTGGACAGAGGGTAAAAACTTTGGCGGAATGGATCTTGGAGCTACAGGCTATATAACAATTCCCAATGGTGTTTTAAAAGATGTGCACAATATTACAATCTCATTTAATGTTAATATAACTGATAATTCAGACCATGCTTGGTTAATTGGACTTGGCTCCGGAACCGGTAGTTTTGTTGGTGTTGAGGCAAATACTGGTTCACTTGGTGCTATGTATAGTTACGGTGGAACCGACTACAGAGTGTGGACTAGTGCTCTGCCGGAAGGCAAATGGACGAATATAACATTTGTAGTATCTACAACTGAAGGCTGGGCAAAGCTTTATGTAGACGGTGCCTTAGTAGGTACCAATAATAGTATAAAAGGTGATATCAGTAAATTTTACAATCCTTCAAACACATTTGGCGGGTATATAGGACTATCCTTCTGGAGCGGCGACCCATATGTAAACGGCTTAATTGATGATGTAAAAGTTTATGATTGGGCACTTGCTGATAATGAAGTCAGTGCAATTATAAATCCAACTGTTACAGTTGGAGTAACAGACGTTATTGTAAAAACACCTCCTGGAGTTGCTCCAGTGATGCCTAAGTATGTATATGTCCCATGTTCAGACGGCAGCACACAAGCACTTGAAGTTACCTGGGATCAAATCGAACCTTCAAAATACAGCCAGACTGGGTTATTTGATGTAAATGGAACAACCACCTATGGCAACCTGCCGGCGAAAGCACACGTTTATGTATTGCCATTGCCAACATTGAAGCTTGTTTCCAAGACTGAGAATTCTATTACTTTGCAGTGGGATGCACAACCGGGTGCTTCCGAATATCATGTGTATCGCTCGACTACATCAGACAAAGGTTATTCGGAGGTTTACAGTGGTAGTGGTACAAGCTTTACTGATAGCGGATTGCAGACATATAAGACTTATTATTACTATTTGAACTATACAACCACTGATGGAATTTCTCCTAATTCTCCAGAGCTTTTAGTTAAAACTGCTGTTAATAAAGTTGGACCACCTACAAATATTGCTCAAAGCAAATATCTACAACCATATTGCGTAGAGCTTACGTGGGATATGGTGCAATATGCTGACAGTTACAATATTTATCGTGCTGATAGTGAAAATGGAGAGTATAAATTGATAGCAAACACAACATCAGCCTTATATAAAGATAAAAGCGTAAATCAAGGCTCAACATACTATTATAAAATATCCTGTGTTAATGATGCGGGCGAAGGTCCTCTGTCGTCAGCACTAATAGCACAAACATCAGTCGATAATGTACCACCTACAGTGCTTTCGGCTACCTATGTTACAGATTCGTCAGTATCATTAAATTGGCAACCAAAGCAAGGTGCCAAGGTCTATAACCTTTACAGAAGCATGACCTCAGGAAGCGGATATTCTTTGGTATATAGCGGAACTGATACAGGCTATACAGATAAGAATCTTATTACCGGTAAAACATACTATTATGTAGTGACCTATACAACTGATCTTGGAACATCTATATATTCAAATGAGGTACAGGTAACCACAAATGTTACAGTTGTTCCGCCTCCATCAGCATTAAAGGTTGTGGCAAGCTATGTTCAGGCAGTAAAAATCAGTTGGAATATGGTACCAGGAGCAGACAGCTATATAATTTATCGTTCAGATTCTATTGATGGCAATTATACAAAGATTGCAACCACAAATAGCAATGTATATAAAGATATTGGATTAGACCCCGCAAAGTCCTATTATTATAAAATATCATCTGTCAACAGTGCCGGAGAAAGTTCGCTATCAAAGGCTCTTGCAGCAGCGACAGCTTCACCAGCCAGCTTGATTCGCAGTAATGAAACTGTTCAATATGATACGTACGGAGAACCCATTCCAATGGGTGGCGAAGGCTATCTGAAAGTGGGCGACACATATTATATGTATACAGGAGTTTCAAGTGAATATGCCTCATCGGGCAGCCTCGGGGCTTACTCGTCGAAGGATTTAATTAACTGGAAGTTTGAGCATGTTGTATTTTCTACAAATACAGTTGACGAGAATGGCAAGCATCCACCCGAGCTTTTAGCTGGCTACAAGGCAGAAAGGGTAAAAGTGTGCTATGATGATAAAATAAAGAAGTATGTCATGGTCTTTCATTATGAAAATGCAGTAGATTATACCTTGGGTAAGATTGGCGTAGCAATGTGCGACACACCAACTGGTGATTTTACATTCATTGCATGCTACAGACCCGCTGGTCTTGATTCAAGGGATATGACATTATTCAAAGATGTTGATGGTACCATCTATCTTATTTCATCAACATTAACTAATTCAAAACTGACTTTGTTTAAATTTTCATCCGATTATAAACAAGCTATTCAGGTTTATAATATTTATGGCGGTCCAAACGAAGATGACAGATATATAGGAAGAGAAGCACCGGCTATTGTTAAAAAAGATGGTATTTATTATCTCATTACTTCAGAATGTCAAGGCTGGTTCCCAAGCCAGGCAATGTATTCCTTCGCAAAAGCTGAAACTCTTGCAGAAACAACAGAAAAGTCGTGGCAGGGTGAAAGAAAGCTTGCATCATGGGATGATGGTGGCGGAGGACTTGGTTATTTACTTGGTAATAAAGTATTCTTCAATTCGCAACCGACTTACATTATAACAGTAACAGGGACACATGGCAGCTCATACATTTTAGCAGGTGCTCGTTTAAAGAGTCCGGATTATATGGGTGGTTCAATCTGGTTCCCTCTGCATCTTGATGATGGGAAAGCATGGATTGATTATTCGTCAGAGGTTTATGTTAATGTTAAAACAGGCGAAGTTGACAATGTTTACCCAGGCCAACTGCTTTCACAAGGTAAACCAGCATGGGCATCATCTGTTGGTACTACTGATGGTGATGGAAATGTCAATCCAAATGGCTGGACAGCAAACTATGCAAATGATGGCGATTACGCAACATCGTGGACATCTACCGGAGCCAATTATCCGGCTTGGTGGGCAGTTGATTTAGGCCAGCAATGCTATATCAATCAAGTCCAGTTAAGCTGGTGGATAATTGGTGGTTCTGAGGCAGCCGAGGAATATAAAATCTGGGTGAGCGACGACGGAATCGATTATAAACTTGCACTCGATAGAACTTCCCCACCGTGGTGGTTTTTTGGCTTCAATGTGGACCATTTATCAAATGTGACCGGGCGTTTTGTCAAGATAGAAATAATCAGATCTCACCCACAAAACAGATGGGACAACAACTGGTATACTCCTCAATTTAGAGAAGTAAAGATTTATGGTAATCCTATACCAGCATCTGCTACAGTTTCAACGCCTGATAGCAATGGCAGTTACTCATATCAGATTCCTGATTATGTAGTTAATTTGAATGTACCGGTTAATGGCTATTATGAACTAATGTTAGGTGATATTACTATATACATGCCAATGTTAACCATACTAAATAATATAAGCAATGGTGCTCTTAAAGTTTCAAGGGATGT
Source organism: Caldicellulosiruptoraceae bacterium PP1 (assembly GCA_041320695.1). Classification (NCBI taxonomy): domain Bacteria; kingdom Bacillati; phylum Bacillota; order Caldicellulosiruptorales; family Caldicellulosiruptoraceae; species Caldicellulosiruptoraceae bacterium PP1. Next base: position 63,266 of record JBGGOQ010000006.1, read on the forward strand.
AACAGCTGCTACCACGCTGTCGCAAATAAATTCCGTCATTGGATCCGATACTCAGGTTATAGGTGCGTTCGACTTGAATCTGAGGAATGTAAATGGAACAAATATACATGAATTGGGAGCAGATGCCGCTATAACGGTGCATCTTACACAAGATCAGATATCAAAGCTCTCAAAGCAGGGAACACCAAAATTATACCGTTATGATTCTGATAGAAAAGCGTTGGTGGATACAAATGCAGAAATTAATCTTGCAAATGGCACTGTAACATTTAAAACAACACATTTTAGTACATTTGTAATTGCTATGACTTCAATAACAACTGGAACAGGTTCAAGTGGCGGTTCTGGTTCAAGTGGTGGTTCTGGTTCAAGTGGCGGTTCTGGTTCAAGTAGCGGTTCTAGTTCAAGTGGTGGTTCTGGCACAAGCACTGTTTCCGGCAGTGGTTCAGGCCAAAGTGGTCAAAATCAAAGTACACAGACAACAGAAACAACCCAGACAACACCAACAACACCTTCAAAACCATCAATGCCAGAAGGTGCAAAAACAATTTCAACAGACAAAGATACCAATGTGGTATCAACTAATATTGAAGTTAACATTCCGAAGAATGCAGTTATGGGTGATAATCCATATTTGGTCGTAAAACCAGCTGAGGTAGATAATAAGATAATTGGTAAGAATAAAAATGTTGTCGATGCATATGAGATCAGTATAAATGGAACACTAAAGGGAAGCATTGGCCTAAAGATTAGCGTGGATAACAAGAAGGTAGAAGAAGATGAGATTGTAGAGATATACTTAGTTGATAATAACAACAATGTAAAGAAAGTTAATGCAAAAGTTGACCTTAATAAAGATATAGTCCAAACAAACATTCAAGACGGATATGCAAAGGTAGTATTGGCAACAACAAAGGTAAGTGAAGTATTCAAAGATATTGGAAACAGCTGGGCACAAAAGGAAATAGCAAAGACTGTTAATATGGGAATAGTAACGGGCTATCAAGATGGGACATTTAGGCCAAAGAACAGTATAACAAGGGCAGAAACAGTAGTGATGATCGCACGAGCACTTGAGCTAAAGGCGTCAGGGCAAGATATGAAGTTTGCAGATGAAAAGAATATACCCAGTTGGGCAAAAGAAGCAGTTGCAGCATGTAATGAGAATGGAATAATAAATGGATCAACCAAAGATGGAGAAGTAGTATTTAATCCAGAAAAAGCAATAACAAGGCTTGAATTAGCATTGATTGCAGCAAGGGTTATAAAACAGAAATTAGCTAATGTTGATACAAGTGAGATAAATTTTGCTGATAAAAATACAATACCCACATGGGCACAAGAGGAACTTGGCGTAGCATTGCAATATGGTATTATAAAAGGTTACACCGACAATACCTTTAGGGCAAATAATTCAATTACAAGAGAAGAGGCTGTAACAATATTGTCACGGCTAATACAAGTAATAAATAGATAAATAATTTTAATAAAATTGTACCATAAATTGTGCAATAAAGAGGCTGTTTAAAATAATAAAAATTAAATAATATAGAATAAATAACACTTTTATTTGGTAGTATATTGTGTAGCAGCACATGTTAAAAAAGGATATTATTATGGGTGATGGTAAGAACACTGCATCGCTCAAAAAGACAACGAGAGTTGAAATTGCTGCAATACTCAATAGTGTTTATAAGAAATGATTTAGTATTAATATTTATGGGATTGCTCTTTTGGTCAGTTCGGAAACTGTGAGAAGGAGTGTGTAAACACAAAACCTTCTCACAGTTTTTTATTTCCACAATATTTCACAAACCCGAACAAGTTGGAAATAAAAAAGGTTAAAAAAACACTTCAGGTGCAATCAAATTAAACAATGGTACTTATGCAAAATAAATAAGCCATAAAAAATCAATATATAAAGAACATAATTGTCCTAAATAGTTGATATTGCTTTATTTATGATATCATTTACCTGGCAAAAACACTTAAATCTTTGTCTGGTTGTGTTATTATCATTTACTATAACTTAAAAACTTATGTAAGGAATTTTCTTTTCAGCAAATATCATACATAGATTAAAACTATAGTTATGACTAATTTTTCATCTCTTTTTTAATTTGTTTAATTTAATTATATTTGTTCACATTACTCAAAAAAAAAATAGTTGACAAATAAAAATTGTATAGTATAATAAAATTGAAATGGGTTGCAAAAAATAAATATTTGTTAAAAATATGCAATAGTAATTTAAACAAGCCTAAATAATTTCTTAAAAGCATATTTTGAATGTTTGAAATACAGTAAATAGTACTTATGAAGAAATAACAACTACATATAGCATAACAGACTTTTATTACTTCTTAGCAACTGTTAATCAAAATTATTCAGTTATTGGAAAAAACTTATATATGATTTGATACTAAAATAAGAGAGCAAATACAAAAAAGTTGTGATTAAGACTGAAATTAGTGTAAGAGATTCTTGTAGTTAAAAAAACAAAATATTTTTAATGTAAAAATAAAACACAAGTATACCCTTGATTGCATTGGTTGAAATCATAAGCAAGAAATGTATTAAACAGATACTTCTATTACTGGTCCATGGTCAGCTTTACAATCTAATGGTAATGCTTCAATTTACAATTCTCAATTTGCTTTTATAAATACCACAAAATGTGACAGATAGACAACATATATACTTTGGCGGGATGAGTGGATTCTTTCAAAGCTGGTTGACTATAAATATATATGATTTCGGTTAGAACTAAATATGGGTAGTGCAAAAATAGAATATTAAGAATATTTAGTATTAATCCCAAAATAGGTGAGGTTATTTCTACTACTGATAGACTTCTATCTTAAGTGAAAACTGCTTGGGCTTCTGATGTAGTTATAGCTTCTCAAGCATCATATGCTTTTGATGTGATTATACTACAGTATGGAGAACAAATGATGACAAATCATCTCATATTTTGTGACAAGATGCGTAAAAATTAAAATAGAAACAGCTGTCTTTCATAGTAATTCCAATATATTATACTCTACGTTTATAGAGGATTAAAGTTTATGTAACCATATCTTCTAAACTTTAAAAAAGAAATGATTTTATAATCGGTTTAAAGCTAAATCATAGGCAAAATTGACTATAGAATTAAAAGACGAGAAAGGTGAGGATTTCTTAACTCCTGAAGATGTATTAATTTATTTAATTAGCATATGAACTTTTTATAAAACAGCTATAAAAAATTTAAAACATTTAATTTCGAGTGTTTTAAATTAAAGTTACAATATTAACTAAAAAATTATATCGTTAACTTAATTTATTCATAGTCGATTGCAAAATAGGTGGTGAGCAAAGGGAAAAAATAGGAATATAAAAAAAACAGAGAGAGAATTATAGTAGAAAGAGTTAAAAAAGAAAAAACAAAAAAATTAAAAAAAGAAGTAAATAAAAAAAGACAAAAAAATATTATCCTTATAAAAAAGATAATTTTTAAAGGGACAAAAGTAAGTAATATAAGAACGAATGCAGAAAATAAAGAAAAAATCAAGCAATCAATTTTATTAAATTTTTTAGAATCAAAGTTCTTATATTTATTTTTAAGGGCATTTGAAAGAATAAATAAAAGCAAATAAGAGATAGAAGAAAATAACAAATCCGAAAATAAAGAAATATGATCATAAGAAGTAAGATTATCAAAGCCCATAGAAGATTTAAAATAAGAAATAGTTTGTTCAATTGTAACTCTTTTTTTGTAGAGATTAGCAAATTTATTAGAATTTCTATTTTTACCTGGATAAGAACGTAGATTATCGATATAAGTATAAAACATTCTACCTGATTTTGAAGGAATGCAAGGAGCAAAGCAAGAACAGTTCCATTTACCATTTTTAAAAAAGAAGATTTAATGCAAGTCCACTTAATACGAGGGGGTATGGCCTGATGAAAAAAGAATTTTCTATAAACAAGAAATATAAAAAAAGAAGAAAAGGTTTTATAGATCAAATTCAATTACAAACAATGATTTTGATAGGCCTTTTGTGCCTTATAGTATTTAGCTACTTTCCAATGTATGGTATAATAATCGCATTCAAAGATTATCGAGTGGGTATTACTGGTATTTTGGATGCTCCATGGGTGGGATTTGAGAACTTTAAAGAATTTTTAGAAGATGAAATGTTTTGGCATGCATTAAAGAATACTTTGGGAATAAACTTATTAGGTTTACTCATTGGTTTCCCGGCTCCAATATTATTTGCCTTATTGTTAAATGAATTATCAAATGACATGTTTAAGAGAGTTGTTCAAACTATATCTTATTTACCTCATTTTATTTCATGGGTTGTGTATGGGGGATTAGTAATAACAATACTATCTCCTGAAACAGGAATTGTAAATTTCATATTACTCAAATTAGGAATAATTAAAGAAGCTATTATGTTTATGGGTGAACATAGATATTTTTGGTGGATAGCAGTTTTTTCAGGATTGTTAAAAGAGTTGGGATGGTCTGCAATAATATACTTAGCTGCAATTGCAGGAATTGATCCCGAATTATATGAGGCAGCAACTATTGATGGGGCAAATAGATTTCAAAAAATGAGATATATTACTGTTCCATGTATATCAGGAACAATAGTATTATTGCTTGTATTGGCTGTAAGTGGAATGTTAGGCTCAGGGTTTGATCAAATATGGATGCTTCAAAATCCGTTAAATGTTGAGTCAAGTGAAGTACTTGATACATACATGTATAAAATTGGTATTGGACAAATGAGGTTTTCTTATGCGACAGCTTTTGGTTTAACAAGATCAGTTTTAGCAATTATTCTTCTTTTAATTGCTAATGGAATAGCCAAAAAAATAACAGGTAAGGCCTTTATCTAACAATTAAGAAAGGAGAATGAAAGAATGAAGTATAAAACGAAGGGGGATAAAATATTTGATATCTTTAACGGTATTATTATGATAATTATATTAATTTTAACATTCTATCCATTTTGGTATTGTTTGATTGGTTCGCTTAATACGGGTAGTGATTATATGAGAGGAGGGGTTTATTTTTTACCAAGGGTATTTACTCTTGCTAATTATAAAGCAGTATTTGCAAATGAAGGGCTGGTACAAGCTTTTATAGTGAGTATAGGCAGAACTGTGATAGGTACATTTTTTCACTTAGTAGTGACAGGAATGTTTGCTTATGCATTTTCGAGAAATTACTTAAAAGGGAAAAATCTATATGCTACCTTAGGTATAATAACAATGTATTTTGGAGGTGGTTTAATACCTACATATCTGAATATGAAAATGTTAGGTTTAATTGATAACTTTTTAGTGTATATACTACCAAATTTGTTCTCTTTTTGGGATGTTTTGATTTTGCAAACCTCGTTTAAGGAAATTCCTGATTCTATAATTGAATCAGCTAAAATTGATGGTGCTGGAGAATATACAATTTTTTTCAAACTCATAGTTCCTCTTTCACTACCTGTGTTTGCTGTTATAGCATTATTTCATGCTGTATTTCAATGGAATTCATTTTTTGATGCTATGTTATATACAAACTCAGATTATCTTCAACCTATACAATACTTACTGATGAAAATAATAAGAAATAGAGAAGCTGCAGTTAACGTAGTTTCACAATTTGAATCTTTATATCGCAGTCGCCAAGAAGAAGTAAATTCTACCACTCTTCAATTAGCAACAATGATTGTTGCTACAATCCCAATTTTATGTGTTTATCCATTTATTCAAAAGTATTTTGTAAAAGGTGTAATGGTAGGGTCTATAAAAGGATAAATAGAGAATTAATTATATAATTTGAATTTATCAGGATTTACAAATATAAATTTATAATAAATAAATACCAATTATGAATGTTAATTATATTTATAACAAATTGAATATTATTTAGAATAAGATAAGGTTAAAAAATTAGACTTTTTAATAAAAAAAAGAAAATCTTCAGCAAAATAACAAGATATAAATATAATTGATAAAAAGAATATAAGAAGCAATAAAAAAATAAATCTTGAGAATATGAAAACTTTTAAAGCTCAATAAAGTTAAGAAGATCATATACGTAAATGTTTATGAGTTTTTAAGATGTTTGTAAATGCTCATTATGAGCATTTTATAAAAAGCTATAATGATATTATAAATAGGAGGTTGGTTTTTAAATGAAAAAATATTTTAAACAACTTGCAGGAATTTTAAATCTTGTTTTTGTGTTAGTTTTTATAATTAGTCCTGCAAATGCAAAAGTGAATATTAAACCGTATTGGGAATGGGGGAATAGTCCTAAAAAACTTGATTGGTTTGTAAATTATGGTTGGTATAATGTAAAATGGGATTCAGAACATACTATGATGCACAACTTAATTAAACAAAAGACTGGGATTGACCTGAAGATAATGACTCCAGCAACTGATTCAAATGATAAAATTAATGCTATGATTGCAGCAGATGATTTGCCTGATATGATAAGTGGTGCTGCAGGTTCTGCACCTTTGGAAAATTTAAAGAGCAGTAATAAAGTATGGGATCTTACAGAATTGATACGTAAATATTGTCCGAAAGCATTTAGTGAAAGTGTAATTCCTCCATCAATGCCAAGAAATATGGCTGATAGAAAAGATGGAAAGTGGTATGAATATCCAACAGGTTATGAAGCTCCAGAGAATCTTAAAAAAAATGGTGTGAAACCATGGTCAAATGCAATTATAGTTGCACGACAGGATTTTATGAAAAAGTTAAATATCAATCCACAGACAGATTTTAAAACTCAAGATAAAATGATAGCAACATTAAAGAAATTTAAAAATGCTAATATAACATATAAAGGTGTAAAAGTTACTCCATTATTGGTTGGACCAGAAGGTGGAGCATGGGAAGCTTTTGGTTGGATGGCAGATACTTTCTTTGCGATACCAAGTGAAGATAATAAGGGTAATTTAATTGATACAAGGACTCATCCTAAAAAACTTGAGGCAATTTTATTTGGAAGGAAACTGTATGCTGAAGGTTTAATTCCAAAAGAAAACTTTACATTTCAGAGAAAACAAATAGAAGAAAAACTTGCATCAGGAACTGTATTTGCATTTATGGGAAATAAGTCAGACTACCAAGGAGCAATGTGGACAGCTTATCAACAAGACAAGAATGCTAAATATATTGCAGCAGAACCAGTGAGGTCAAAAGATGGGAAAGATCCAGCCTATACTTATGGTATTGGTCATGGCTGGGCAGTTACATTAATATCTAAAAAATCAAAGGATCCAGCGACAGCAATTAGATTCATAACTTGGATGTATAGTGATGAAGGAGCCATATTGCAGGAATTTGGTGTAGAAAATAAAACATTTACAGTTGGGAAAGATGGTAAAATATATCTGAAAAAAGAGCTATTAGAATTACGAGAAAAGAACTACACGGAATATCAAAAAAAGTATGGCTTCGGTGATTTTTGGTGGTTTCCCAATGATAGGAATGCAGGACGATATCCTCCACCCCAGAATGAAAGTGATGTTTATTATGAAAGTCTTACAAGTTTAATGAGAAAATATGGGCACTTTAATGAATTATTTGAAAGATTAGATTTACCTGCAGGTTCAACTTTAGCAACAAATGCTCAGCAAATTGACACATATTGGAATAATCAAGTACCAAAGATGTTGCTTGCTAAATCTGATGCAGAAGCTAGAAAAATATATACTGAAACCATAGCAAAAATGAAAAAGATGGGTTTAGATGAAATAGTAAAATATAGAAATCAATTATTCCAAGCTAATAAGAAAAAAGCAGGGTACAAATTTGCATGGCCTGAACCACATAATTAAAGTGATGTTTTATCAAGATTGTGAGGGCAGGTATTTCTGAATACTTGCCCTTCAACTTTTTAAGCACATATGAAATAAAATGAGAATAGTATATTTATACAACTTATTGCATTCTTGATTGTTCTTTTTATATATTCTTTACAATAATCAGTTAAATTTTTTAATAAGTGAAATTTATTGCTTATTTGAATTGGAGTAGCATGAGAATCTTTTATAACTTTAGTATAAGTAATGGAACCATCTCTATAGAATATCTCTAAATTCAATTATCCTTCTAACCATTCTTTTACATTGTCATAATCTCTAAAATTTATAATATCAATAACTTTTCCAGATGTAATTATATAATGGTTTACTGATAATAATTAATAAAGAATAGTCTGACTAAAAGTCAGGCTTTTTTCATTTTCATTAAAAGATATTTTATATTTTGAATTCTTCTTAAAAGTAATAATTATGCATTTTAACAATATTGTATAAAAAGTTCTGTAGTCAAGTTGGGTAAATATTCAAAACCATCTTTACAATAAAAACAAATTAAATTATAATATAATTGTATTAACACTTATAATACAGTTAACACAAGGGGGGTGATTAAGTGTTTGAATTAGATTTAAGAAGTAGAGTTCCAATATATGAACAGCTTGTTCAAAAGATAAAAGAAATGATTATAAAAGAGGTTTTAAAAGAAAATGAACAGCTACCATCAGTAAGGACCCTATCTAAAGAGCTATCTATCAATCCTAACACAATACAAAAGGCTTATCGAGAGTTAGAAATTCAAGGCTATATTTATTCTATACCAGGCAAAGGGAATTATGTTTTTCCAATAAAAAAGGATAAAAATGTTGAAAAAATAAACAAACTTAAATTAGAAATAAAAAAATTAATTTCTGAGGCTATGTATCTTGGTATGGCTAAAGATGAGCTAGTAAGCATTATTGATGAAATTGAGAATTCTTTGAAAGGAGGAAAATTTTATGATTAAGGTTGAAAACCTAACTAAGAGATTTGATGATATTGAAGCATTAGACAACGTGAGTATTCATATACAAAAAGCCTCAATCTTTGGCATTGTCGGAACAAACGGAGCTGGAAAAACTACATTATTAAAATCTATTGTAGGTGTTTATAAAACTGATAGAGGAAAGATTACAATAGATGGGGAAGATGTTTTTGAAAATGTCAAGGTAAAATCAAGAATATTTTATATTCCTGATAATCCTTTCTTTTTTTCACAGTTTAATATCAAGCAAATGTCAGAATTTTATAAAGGCGTATTTAGTAGCTGGAATCAAGAGAGGTTTGATAATTTAAATAAGATATTCAATCTTGATATTAAAAAGAAAATAAGTAAATTTTCAAAGGGTATGCAAAAACAAGCAGCAATATACTTAGGGCTATCAACAATGCCAGATATTTTAATTATGGATGAGCCATTCGATGGGCTTGACCCTGTAATTAGAAAAAGATTTAAATCATTAATAATAAATGATGTTGCAGAAAGAGATATGACAGTTGTAATTTCATCACATAATCTTAGAGAACTTGAGGATTTTTGTGACCATATATCTATACTTCATAAAGGCGAGGTTATACTTGAAAAAGATATTGATGATCTGAAACATGATATAAATAAAATACAAGTTGTATTTAAAGAGGATTTTGATATTAATTGCTTAAATGAGTTTAGTATTCTTTCTTTTGAAAGTAGAGGTAGTATAAAAGATATTGTTATAAAAGGCAATAAAGAAAAAATAGTTGAAATATTAAATAGATATCAACCTGTTATATTAGATATTTTACCATTAACACTAGAAGAGATATTTATATATGAAATGGGGGAAGTAGGTTATGAAGTTCAAAATATCGTTAATTGATAAAAGTATTCTTATAAATAACTTAAAAAGATTTGGGTGGATAGGTGTAATTTATTTTATAGGATTATTATATATACCTCTATATATTATTCTTCAAAAAACACGTGTAGAAAATAATTATATAAAAGCTATACCCAATATTTTTAATACTGTGTGGAATATGCAGGGATTATTTATGTTAATTATTTCAATTTTTCTTGGCTCATTATTATTTAAATACATTCAAACAAAAGAAGCTTGTGATTCAATTCATAGTTTGCCTATTACAAGAGCTGTTTTATTCAGAACACATATTTTATCAGGATTTATAATTCTTTTTATTCCTATGTTAATTAGTATGTTAATAATAATTATTATAAAAGCTTTTATTGGTGTTCCAGTACTATTCAGTGTTGCTGATATAATAAAATGGAGCCTTATAAGTATTTTGTTTTCAATAGTATTTTTTATTATTACAGTTTTTTCAGGGATGCTAACAGGTAATTCTCTTTTGCAGGCTTTAGTAGCAACTATATTACTTTTATTACCTGCATTTTTATTTGTAACAATAACTTATAATTTTGAATTTCTAATTTTTGGGTATATAAGTAATCTATCTGATATAAATTGGACAATATTGTCTCCTATTATTAGAGTATTAGGTTTAGAAACAAATAAATTATCAACAATTGAGATTATTATTTATGTTTTATTGATAATAATTCTAACTATCTTTTCTGAATTATTATATAAAATTAGAAAACTTGAAATGGCAGGGCAATCAATAGCATTTCCAAAGTTAAACTATTTATTTAAGTATACTGCAGCATTTTGTGGAATGTTACTGTTTGGTTCATATTTTAAGGCTTCTTTAAATACTGATTTTAGTGTATATATAGGTTATGCTATTGGTTCATTTTTGTGCTATTTTATAGCTGAAATGATAATAAATAAAACTTTTTGGGTTTTTAGGAACTATAAAGGATATTTAATATTTTGCTTAGTTTTTGCATTTATTATTACTGGAATAAAAACTGATATTACTGGCTTTGAAAGATATGTTCCTAAGGTAGAAAACATAAAAGGTGTATATTTTAGTGGTTACGGCTTGTATAATTATAGTATTTACAAAAATAAATTGATACTTAATAACAAAGATTACATTGATAATGTTCTTGAACTTCATAAAGCTATAATAAAGAGTAAGGATAAAGTACTAAATAAACAGAATAACAAGAATAATCAAGCACGTCTCGATGCTACAATTGTATATGTTTTAAAAAATAATAAAGAGATTGCACGAAGATATAATATTGTTAGAAATGATTTTTTTGACTATCTAAAACCAATTTATGAAAACAAAGAATATAAAGAGAGAAAAGAAAATATTTTTAGGGTTAAATATTCTAATATTAAATCAATATGGATAGAAAGAAATAACTCTAAAATGGGAACCTTTATCAAAAATCAGGACATAAAAGAATTAATAGATTTAATAAAAAAAGAAATATATAATGAAAAATTTGAAGACATGATAGATGATAAAGCTGCTTGGGGGAATATTATTATAAAGCTTAATAAGCCTATAAAAGATTACGAAATCAAAACTGATGAGATATTTATTTTATTCAAAAAAAATTATTTAAGTTTAGAGAACTGGTTTAAAAATAAAGGATATATAAAAAATATAAGAATTTTGCCAGATGAAATAAAGTATGTTGCTATAGGGAAAATAGATAATTATACTTCTGAGTATATAAGAAATGGTTCAAATGAACAGTTACTCAAAAATTCATTTGCCAAAATTTATGATAAAAAATTAATTGAGTATTATTTAAGAGAGTATAAAAGTATATGGAATTATTTAGACAAAAAAGGTTATTATCTTTTATTTATAGATAAAATGAATTCAAGTTATGATATTGGTTATATAGATAAAATTAGGTAACTGGATGAATATTTTTAAATAATTGTATATAAAATAGCCTGCCTTGATATTTGGCAGGCTATTTTACTGAGTTTTTAAGCCTTCCAATTCCTTCAATTTCAACCTCAACAATATCACCTTTTTGCATAGGTCCAATTCCAGAAGGTGTTCCAGTTATTATTACATCAAATCTTTCGAGAGTTATTATTTGGCTTATAAAAGATACCAATTCATATACATTAAAAATAAGATTTTTTGTATTTGATGATTGAACTAACTTACCATTCAAATATGTATTAATATCAAGATTAAACGGGTCAACTTCATCAGTAATAAAAGGTCCTAAAGGTAAAAAGGTATCAAAGGATTTTGCAATAGTCCATTGTCCGTTTTTAGGCTGTAAATCTCTTGCCGTTACGTCATTACTGCATGTATAACCTAAGATATATTTTTTTGCTTCATCAGTTGAAACCCTGTGGCATTTATTTGAAATAACTATTGCAAGCTCACCTTCATAATCAACCTGTGAACTTAACCAGTGAGGATATATTATGTTATCATTTGGTCCTATAACAGTTGTATTTGGCTTTATAAATAGTGTAGGAGTTGATGGTATCTCTAAATTAAGTTCCTTAGCATGGTCTTTGTAGTTTAGCCCAACACATATAATCTTACTTGGAATAACAGGGGATAACACTTTTAAATCTTCAATAGTATATTTTTCTGAAGTTATAGATATTTTATTAATATCTTTTATTTTCCACACATCATTGCCTTCAATGATACCAAAAAAGGTTTTATTGTTAAATAAAAATCTACCTAATCGCAATTTTATCTCTCCTCGTCTAAAATGCTTTATTATATTTATTATATAATCAGGTGTTGTAAAAAACAAATAAGTGAAATAAAATAATAATTATAAGTATAAAAGTAAAGTTTTATTATTTTTCATATAAATTGGAGGCAATTAAAGTGCCAAATAATCATAAATTTTTTTTCAATTACCAAGATATATTAACAATAATATTTTTTATTAACATATTTATATTTTTAACTAATAAAAATACTTATACTTTAATAGTTTTAATAGTATCATTTATGCTTTTTATAATTTCAATTATATATAACCTTAGACAAAACAAAAGAATTAATTTTGAAGATATTAATTTGGAATGGGGTAAACCTAGTAGCAAAAAGATAAAAGATATTAGTAAGATAAAATCTTTCTTTGATATCTTCTTAAAAGACACAAATGATTTTGTAGTTGATGATTTGACTTGGATGAGTCTTGATATGGATAAAATTTTTGAAAAAATTAATAAAACCCAATCATTTTATGGTTCGCAGCTTTTGTACTATTTATTAAGAACACCAAAATTAGAAGAAAAGGAAATATATAAAAGGAACAATATAATTGAAAAATTAAGAAACGACAAAAATTTAACAATTATGATTCAATATTATATAAAGCTATACAATTCTCAAGGAAATAGCATTTTATTTGATTTTTTATGGAAAAATTCATATTTTTATAAACAAAAAAACTATTATGTATATGTTTTTTTATCAACATCTGTAATAGTTTTTACAATACTTACATTAATTAATACTCAAAAATGGATTATTTTCTTGGTAATTAATATTATTATTAATGGTTTTTTATATACCAAAAGTAAGCAACTTATTGAAAGTTATATAAATATTATAAGCCAAATAAATAACCTTATTTTTTGTGCAAAAAAGTTATCTAATTTAAATGTAAATAGTATTTTTAATGAATATTTTGATTTAAATAATACAATAGAAAGTCTTAATGGCTTTGAAAAATACACAAAAAAACTTTTGGTTAACAATAATATTTATAGAATATCAATGATTAATGATGCATTAGTTATATTTGAAATTATTAAATTAATTTTATTAAGAGAAATTATATTATTTCATAGATGTTGGACCAAAATTATAACATTCATCGAGCAAATTAAAAAATTATATATCGAAATTGCTATAATAGACTCTTTTTGTGCTATTGCATCATTTAAAGATAGTTTGAATTATTTTTGTACCCCAAAATTTTTATTTGAAAACAATATATATATTAATTGTAGCCAACTATATCATCCATTACTTAAAAATCCTGTTCCTTATAGTTTTGAATTAAACAAAAAAGGTTTTTTGATAACTGGTTCTAATGCCTCTGGAAAATCCACATTTATTAAAGCAGTTGGGATTAATGCTCTTTTTTCTCAGGTATTTGGTTTTTCTTTAGCAAAAGAATACAGTGCTAATATCTTTAAGATTTTTTCTGTAATTAACTTAAGTGATGATATTATGAATAATGAAAGTTTCTTTTTTAGAGAGTCGAAAGCTATAAAAAATATTATAAATAATCTAGATAATAATAAAAAGGTATTATGTTTACTTGATGAAGTCTTTAAAGGAACAAATTCACATGATAGAATTAATACAGCTAAATCGTTATTAAAATATCTTTTCACAAAAAATGTATGTTGTATAGTATCTACACATGATTATGAATTAACTATTTTACTTAATAATTATTTTGAAAATTACTATTTTGATGAAGAAATTATTGATGATAAAATAAAGTATAATTACAAACTAAAAAAGGGTGTAGCAAGTAGAAGTACAGTATTTCATATATTAAAATTATTGGATTATCCTGAAGAGATTATTTCAGAGTTAGATATTAATTCATAATAAAGCAAGATGCTATTTCCTTTTTCAAATCCTTTTTTAAGCAATAAAAGGAGCTTTAGTTAGTGCAATTATTAGCTGAGGTTATACCAATATGGTAATAGATATAAAAATTGGAATTTACGAGGATATTAAATATTTTATCACCAGGATGATTTCCGTGCACCTTAACCGAAAAAGACATACAAGAAGGTAGATCTAAAATTAGAAATAAAGTCATTGCAAGAGTGTTCAGAAAATTAAATTATATTGAACAATGGGGTAGTGATATAAAGAGAATAAAATCATTTTGTTTAAGCTATGGATTAAAAGAGCCAATTATAAAAGAAACTGGGGATTTTGTGAGTGTGGAAATATATAGAGAAGACTCACACAGTACCGGTAATGTGCTGGAAAGCACCACCGAAATGCCGGAAAAGTTTAATACATTGTCAAACCAAGAACTGATAGTATTAAAAGCAATAATAAATAGAGGACGAATTACAACAAAAGAAGTTGAACAAATTTTAGAAATTAAAGAGAAAAAAGCAAGAGAAATATTAAAAAAGATGACAGATGAAGGATTGATGGTTAGAAAGAGCAAAGGAAAAAATACTTATTATGAGATACCTTATATTAAGTAGCCAAGATTAAATAATAAATATAATATAGATAAATTGTAGTATCGGTATAGGGTTATATATGTGGCAATATAAGAAACAGAAAATGATGGAGTAGACTTTGATGAAAAGATGGAGAACCTAACTAGTGAATTTGCAGAATTGTTTACAAAATCAAGGCATCTTGAGGATTAGAAAAAATAATTATTAGGGGAGGGGAAATTATGAACAAGCCGCGTTATGCAGCAATTGTTGGCTGCAATCACTATTACGGTTTTAGAATTTTTAAACCGGGTATGAAAGTGATTCTTACAAAAGAGCCTGATAATGAATATGACGATGAAGCAATTATGGTTTCAATTAAGGATAAAGGCAAAATAGGATATATTGCAAATAGCACAAATACTGTTCCAAGAGGTTGCTACAGTGCAGGTCGAATCTATGATACATTTGAAAAGTCAACAACAGCAATTGTGAAGTTTGTTACTAATAGTTGTGTAATTGTTATGTTAAAAAATAAAAAAAGATTTGATAGAAAATAAAAATTAATGCTAATAGTTACATCAATGAAAGTCATAAAAATAACTATGTAGAAGCCATTTCAAAAAAGTGAATGGCTTCTTATCTATATCAATATATATCCTTATTAATCAACTCTGTTTCTTATTAAAACAACTCTAATATGGCAATCTATGCTGAATAAAATATATCGCACATAATAATTATTTACTAAATTTTATTTAGAGGTCATCTAAGAATATAATTTTAGAATTTTTATTTTACAATTTATAGGTAAAATTCAATTAGAAAAAACTATATATTGCCTAAAAGGAGCTATCTCTCTATCTAACTAGGTAGGACATTTTATAAAAAACTTTCCCCAAAATGCATAAAACAAAAAATTGACATCATTTTTCCTTTTTGCTATAATCTAATTGAGAATAATTATCAATTAATATTAATTATCATTCTTATTTGATAATTAATATTAATAAATAGGAGGTATTCAAATGACATTAGATAGTATTAATAAAGGTCAAGAGGTTACAATCCATAAAATTTCTAAGTTAGATGCAAAACTTTTTGCTTATAGATTAGGAATTAATGAGGGCTCTAAGGTTAAATGCATTGGTAAAATTTCAAATGGGCCAATAATTGTAAGAAAAAACAACCAGGAACTTGCAATAGGAAGAAATATTGCAAAGAACATTGAAGTAAAATAGATTTAGAAAGGAAGAATTTGATGAGTTGTCACTGCAGCACTGAAATAACTAATATTCCAAAAGACAAAGAATGGATTGCTTTAGTTGGAAATCCAAACGTAGGTAAATCAGTGGTTTTTAATAGGCTTACTGGAAAGTATGTTGAGGTTTCAAATTTTCCTGGAACAACAGTTGATATAAACTTCGGTTATTTGGATAACTATATCTTGATTGATACACCTGGTGTGTATGGTATTTCTTCTTTTAATGATGAAGAGATAGTTACAAGAAATATTGTTTTAAATGTTAATAAAGTCTTAAATGTTGTAGATGCAATGCATTTAGATAGAGACCTTTTTTTGACACAGCAATTAATTGACCTTGGGAAAGAAGTTATTGTTATTTTAAATATGATGGATGAGGTAGAAAAAAATAAGGTTTCAATTGATATAGATAAATTAAAATCACAGCTTGGAGTAGAGGTAATACCTGTATCAGCAAATAAAAATAGAGGGATGGATTTAATTAAAAAATCACTAAGTAAATTTAGAAAAGGCATTAGAAACCAAAGTTTAAATAAATACATGTTACAAGAAGACAAACTAATTGAATTTCTGATTGACAATGAAGTTTTTTGTGAAAATTTTTCGAGCATTCAAGAAGAATTATACAGTTACAGAAGGCAGTATATTGATAACATAATTTCTAATATTGTTAGGTATGATGAGAAAAATGAAAAATTAAAGAGGAAATTAAGTGAAATACTATTAAATCCAATAACAGGTTATCCCATTCTTTTAATATCAATTTATATTCTTTATTACCTTATGGGTGTTGTAGTAGCACAAAAAGTTGTTGATTTTACAATGAATAGAATTATGAATGATCAATACGGTACCTTCATTCATAACTTGTTGAATGGATTTATATCTAATAAACAAATAAATAAATTATTAATTGGGAATTTTGGACTTCTTACAATGTTTCCTATTATATTCTTTGGTTTATTATTACCACTTGTTACAGCTTTTCATTTGTTTTTAGGTTTACTTGAAGATAGTGGTTATTTGCCACGTATAGCTGCATTAATAGATAAATTCTTAAATAAAATTGGCTTAAATGGAAGAGCAATTATTCCAATAATATTGGGTTTTGGTTGTGTTACTATGGCTACAGTTACAACAAGGATTCTTGGTTCAAAAAGAGAAAGATTTATTGCAGTATTTTTATTGGGATTAACAATACCATGTTCAGCACAATTAGGTATAATTACTGGACTGATTGCAAAAATGGGATTTTGGTATTTTATTGCTTTTGTTGCAATAATTTTATTGATTTTTGGGATTGCAGGAAAGATATTAAATAAAGTAACTCCTGGTTCTTCAACTGATCTTTTTATAGATTTACCACCAATGAGGATACCTGTTGCAAAAAATGTTTTGAAAAAGACCTATTTTAAAACAAAAGGCTTCTTATATGAAGCATTTCCTATATTTGTTATTGGAACACTGTTTTTAGGTGTTTTAGATGCCTTTAATCTATTAAAAACAATTGAAAATTTTGCTAAGCCTTTAATATCTGGTTTTTTAAAACTTCCACCACAAATGGCAGAAGTATTTATATTAGGCATTATAAGAAGAGACTATGGGGCTGCAGGACTTGTTACAATTCCTACAACTAAGCCACAGATGTTTGTAGCATTAGTTACTACAACGTTATTTGTTCCATGTATAAGCTCATTTGTTATGATGATTAAAGAAAATGGGTTTAAGAATGCTTTATCTGTATGGGTTTCAAGTGCTGTCATTGCTATTTTAGTTGGTGGATTTATTGCAAATGTTATATTTTAGAGGGTGAAAAAATGATTATATGTAAGGTTTGTGGATTTAAATATGATTTGAATAAAAATTCTAGGTGCCCAAGGTGTAATACTCCCATTTCTGAAAGCTTAAAATGTGATATGAATTGTAAAAAATGCAAATCAAACTGTACTATTGACAAAAATATTAATAAAAGCATACAATGATTATCATATGATATCTTAGTGAGGGTATGAAGCTTGATGGATGAAAAACAAATAGATGAAATAAAAGAACAATTAAAGCAAAAGGGTTATAAGCTAACTACACAAAGAAGAATTATATTAGATTCATTGATAGATAATCAGGAGAAACATTTAAGTATCGAAGAAATATATGACATTGTCAAGAAAAGGATGCCAGAAATAGGTCTTGCAACTGTATATAGGACATTGATGCTGTTAAATGATTTGAATGTTGTCAATAAAATAGATTTAGATGATGGTTGTTCAAGATTTGAATTAAATGAAGAAGATAGGTTCCATAAACATCATCATCTTATCTGTATTAACTGCGGAAAGATTGAAGAAGCAGAAGAGGATTTGTTAGAGATATTGGAAGCTGAGATTGAGAAGAAAAATGGATTTAAGGTTGTTGACCATATAGTTAAATTTTATGGACTTTGTAGTGAATGCCAAAAAAGGAGTGAATAAAATCAATCACTCCTTTTTTTGCGTATATATCTTATAAAACGAGTTATTATTATCATCTTTATTATTAAAGCTATCTTCAAAAGCAATAAAAACAGTATTAAGACCAATGACTGGAATAACCATTATATATGCATTATCCTTCTTTACCATTTTAGCTTTATAAACCTTTTCAATATCTTCTTTTCCATATCCAAATATTAAATAAATATCCTTCTGTAAGTTGTCTAAAAGAATTCCATTATTATATTTAATTATTATTTTATCGCCTGCATATGCTTTTTCTGGATATATTTCAAATGGTAATACCATATTTTCACTCCTACTTTGCAAATATATGATCACCAATTACAGTAAGAATAGGTCTACTCCAAATCCACTTATTAGTTGTTTTTGCTGGGTTATAGTAATAAAGTGCACCACCTGTTGGATCCCAACCATTTAACGCATCTCTTGCAGCATTAATTGCACTTTGGTTTGGTGGAAGATTAATCTGCCCATCAGAAACAGCTGTAAATGCACCTGGCTGATATATTACTCCAGCTATTGAATTTGGGAAAAGGGGACTTTCTACTCTATTTAATACAACAGCTCCTATTGCAACTTGTCCAATATATGGTTCTCCTCTTGCTTCACCATAAATTAGATGAGCAAGAAGATTTAAATCAGAACTATACGAAGTTTTAGAATATGGTATCACAATTCCCATTGCTTTTAATGTTTCACTTCCAGCAACTCCATCTACCTTAAGACCATTCTTAGCTTGAAAAGATCTTACTGCCATATATGTTTTATAACCATAGACTCCATCAATAGCACCATTGTAATATCCCCATTGCTTTAGTCTTTTCTGAATTTCAATAACTTCAGCACCTGTAGAACCATAGTATGAGATAACAATAGGGTTAATGAAATATTTAAATGCAATTTGGTTTTGGAAAGTAGCAAGAGTCAATGAAAAAATTAATATTACTAATAATACTATTATCTTAATATTTGTTTTCAACTTAACCATCACCTCAAAAAATAATTTCAATTATTAGTATTTCAAATTCAATTTTTTATATGTAAATGAATAAGTATTTATTAAAATACAAAAATTATAATAAGGAATAAAGTTAGATTGGGGGATTAATATGAAAAAAATTATATGTATCATCATCATATTATTATTAACATTTTCATTAACAAATAGTTTTGCAGAAAACAACCAAACTCAACAGATTGACATTAAGTCAAAATCAGCTATTTTAATTGACTTCGAAACAGGAAAAATTATATATGAAAAAAATGCTCACGAAAGATTACCTCTTGCATCTATTACTAAAGTAATGACACTTTTATTAATATGTGAAGCAATTGAAAACGGGAAAATAAAGCTTGATGATACTGTTACAACAAGTGAACATGCATCAAGCATGGGAGGCTCACAAGTTTACCTTAAAGAAGGAGAACAAATGAAGGTAGAAGAACTTTTAAAATGTGTTGCAGTGGCTTCTGCAAATGATGCTGCTGTTGCACTTGCTGAACACATAGCAGGAAGTGAGCAATCATTTGTTTATATGATGAATAAAAAAGCAAAGGAACTTGGTATGAATGATACTAATTTTGTTAATGCATGTGGATTAGATGCAGATAATCATTATTCAAGTGCTTATGATATTGCAATAATGTCACGAGAGCTTTTAAAACACCAATGGATACAAAAATATCTTACAATATGGATGGACACAATAAGAAATGGTAGTTTTGGTCTTACTAATACAAATAGATTAGTAAGGCATTACAAAGGGACAACAGGTGTTAAAACTGGTTCAACAGGAAAAGCACTTTTCTGTGTTTCAGCATCAGCAAAAAGAAATGGTCTTCATTTAATATGCGTAATTATGGGAGCTAATGATAGTAAAACAAGATTTTCAGAAGCAACAAAATTACTTGACTATGGATTTGCTTATTACACTTTATATTATCCTTACACAAAAAATACAAAGATTGGAACAGTTAAAGTAAAAAACGGTTTAGAAGATTATGTTGATGCTGTTATAAAAAATGATGTGAAATTACTTCTTAATAGAGGAGAGGAAAGCAGAATTACAAAGGAAATAAAGATTGAAAAAGAAGTAAATTCCCCTGTTAAAAAAGACCAATTACTTGGAAAAGTTGAATTTTATATAGATGGTAAACTAATTGCAAAGACTGATGTTATTGCTTCAAAAGAAATAAAGAGGAAAACACTATTTGATATATATAAATTATTAATCTCTCTAAAATAAAATTGGTCGGGGCGACTGGACTTGAACCAGCGAACCTCTAGCACCCCAAGCTAGCACTCTAGCCAAACTGAGCTACGCCCCGACTTTTTTATTCTTTTGTATTCAATATTATAATCTACAAGTTTCAATTTTTCAAGGCAAATATTTTATTATAAATATCAATTGTTTCAGAAACAGTTTTTTGCCAAGTAAAGTTTTTAGAATATTCATAACCTTTTTCAGAGTAACTAGATCTTATAGTATTATCAGAAAGCACTTTATCCAATTTGTCAATCAAATCTTCTAATGAATATGGATTTATATATATAGCTGCATCTTTCAATATTTCAGGCATACTTGTTACATTACTTGTAATAACAGGACATTTGCAAGCCATAGCCTCTAAAGGAGGAAGACCAAACCCTTCATATAGAGAAGGGTAAACAAAAACTTCTGAACCACTATATAGATAAGGAAGATAATCTACTTCAACATAAGAAAGAAAATGAACATAGTCTTGAATTCCATATGAATTTATTAAATTAAATAATTCTTCATAGTTTCTAGTAAGCTTGCCGGGAATAACTAAATGCAAATCTTTATATTTTTTTCTTATAAAATTAAATGCTTGGATAAGAAGTTTAATATTTTTACGAGGAGAAAAGCCACCAAGGTATAATATATAAGGAAAATCAATATTAAATTTATTTTTTAATAAAACTCTACATTTATCAATATCGATATGTTTATATACTTCTTCTGGTGCTAAATAAGTCACAAAAACCTTATTTTCATCATAATCAAAAAACTCACAGATATCTTTTTTTGAAAACTCTGACACTGTTATAACTGCATCAACTATTTTCATAATTTTGGGAACATAGTCTCTAAATATCTGAAGATATCCTGGCCCCACAGTTTCGGGCATTCTAAAAGGTATAATATCATGAAGTGTAATTATATACGTGCATTTTTTTGAAAGCGGTATTCCAATACCATTTTGTGGTACATGATAAATATCTATATCATTTTGAATAATTATCTCTTTTATCATAATTTGTTCCCAGAATTTATCAAGTTGTTGAGACATATAGTTAAAATTAATGTTCTTTGCTAAAATTGTTTCATTACTCGACTCTTCAGGCCATATAATCAAGTATTCATGTTCATTTGAAAGATGTGCAAGATTATTTATTAGTTGATATGTGTAAGTTCCTATACCAGATCCTCTATACCATTTTGCAGCTCTTCCATCTATTCCTATTTTCATAGTTATCATTTCATTTTTATTTTTGTCTTTTTTATTATATGATATTAATATAATTGATGTTAATGAAAGAGGTTGATAAGTTGAAAATTAGTTTTTATGTTGATAATAAAGAACAGGATAAAAAAATTGAAAAAGTAATAAAAAATGAATATAAAACAATTCCTATGAGTATTATTTTTAAACTACTAAGAAAAGGAAATATATTGGTAAATAGTCAAAAAGCTAAATTAGGTCAGGTTGTTGTTTTGGGTGATTTGATAGAATTTGATATTGAAGAAAAATTTTTGGAACATTCAAAAAAGGTAATTGAAATTATTTTCGAAGATGATAATTTATTAATAATAGATAAACCTTTTGGCATACCCTCTCATCCAGATAATAATGATGAATATTCAGTTGTAGATTGGATAAATGATAGGTATAGATCAAAAAGTGATTTCATACCGGCATTGTGCCATAGATTAGATAGGAATACTGGTGGACTTTTGATTATTGCAAAGAATAGACAATCATTAAGTGAAATGTTAAAATATTTTAGTGATAAAAAAATTCAAAAAAAATATTTAGCACTTACAAAAAGCTCAGATATAAAAAAACAAGATAAATTAGTATCATATCTTTATAAAGATCAAAAAAACAATAAAGTATTTATCTCTGATAAGCAACAGAAAGGGTTTAGCAAAATAATTACAAAATATAAAATTATTAATAAAATTGAGGATCTGTTTTTAGTTGAAGCTGAAATTATAACTGGAAAAACCCACCAAATTCGTGCTCACTTAGCACATATAGGAATACCAATAATTGGTGATGATAAATATGGAGACTGGAAACTAAATAAAAAATACAAAGCTGAATATCAGTGCTTATACGCATATTATATTCACTTTAATTTTGAAAAAAGAGGTTTGCTTCAATATTTATCAAATGCTAAATTTGTAAGGAATATAGTTACATTTCCTATTGAAGATGAAAAATTCAAATGTTTTAATATTTCAGAATTGAGAGGTATCTAAAATGAAAAAGTTTTTATACTTCTTATTAAGTTTAGTAATAGTGGGTCTTATAGCTGTAAATGCTTTTTTTTATTATGAAAACACATTTATGAAAAGCTATATGCCAACTAATAATGAGATAAAAAATACAAAAAAGCCTGTTGAATTTAAAAATACTACACCCAAAAAGAATAATAGTGCAAGTAATGAAGCAAAAAATATAAAACCTGAGGAAAAGAAAGCAAACCTTTTATTTACAGGGGATGTATTTTTAAACGGTTATATATTAAATTCATATTATAATCAAGATACACAAAGTTATTCATTTGATGAACAAATTTTTAAATCGGTTTATGAGATTTCATATTCTGATGCTGCATTTTTTAAATTTGATAGTGTTCTTGCTGGTGATGAATTTGGTGTTTCAAGCTATGAAAAATATAATGCACCAAGCGAATTTGCAAAGTTTATGAAAAACATAGGTTTTAAAAATGTAATTCTTTCATCACAACATATATTTGACAAAAAGAAAGATGGATTAATTACAACTATAGAAAACTTTAAAAAGAATAATATTAACATTTTTGGTACAAACACAAATAAAGATGAAGCAAAGTCAAAAGTATTAGAGATTAATGGATTAAGAATAGGTATTGCAACTTTTTCACGTGAATTTAAGACTGTATATTTAGATGCTTATTCTGATTATAAAGATTATATTAGCACACTTGACAAAACAGTTATAAAAAATGAGATTGAATATCTTAAAAGTTTGAATTGTGATGTTATTATTGCATATGTTAATTGGGGAGTAGAGCATACAACAAAACCTAATTATCAACAGTTGGAATATGCCAAAGAATTAATTAAAAATGGTGTTAATATTATTATTGGATCCCACCCACATGCAATTCATCCTGTTGAAAAATTAAAGGTTGAAGATGACAATCATGTTGTACATGAAGGTGTTGTTTTTTATTCTTTAGGTAACTTTTTCTGCGACCAATTAGTAATACTGCCATATAACAGATTTGGGCTTGTTGCTAACATAAATATAAAAAAAGTTGAAGATAATGTTACAATTAAATATAATATAATTCCTACATTTATTTATAGAACAAAAAGGACAAATTCTTCATATTATGATTACTATATATTAAATGCAAATGAAATTATTAATCGAAATGATATTAGAAAGTCATATATTAATTATGCAAAAAAACTAATTGAACAAATAAAAGCTTGGGAACAACAGATAAATTAAACTTTACAATATCTTTAGGGGGAAAAGGCGTGGATAGATTACAGGAAAGAATTCGAAACTTTTGCATTATAGCTCATATTGACCATGGGAAATCAACATTGGCTGACAGGATTATAGAACTTACTGGTGCTTTAACAGAAAGAGAGATGCAAGACCAGGTTTTAGATACAATGGATATTGAACGTGAAAGAGGTATAACAATAAAGGCTCAAGCAGTAAGACTTAATTATAAAGCTAAAGATGGAAATGATTATATATTTCATTTAATAGATACACCGGGACATGTAGACTTTACCTACGAAGTTTCAAGAAGTTTAGCGGCATGTGATGGTGCAATTCTTGTTGTTGATGCAACACAAGGAATTGAGGCACAAACATTGGCAAATGTTTATCTTGCATTAGAGCATAATCTTGAGATTATTCCAGTTATAAACAAAATTGACCTTCCTAGTGCAAGACCTGAGGAGGTAAAGAAAGAAATTGAAGATATAATTGGACTTGATGCTTCTGATGCTCCACTTATTTCAGCAAAGCAAGGATTAAATATTGAAGAAGTTCTTGAAAAGATTGTTGAAAGAATTCCACCACCAAATGGTGATGAAAAAAAGCCTTTAAAGGCATTAATATTTGATTCTTTTTATGATAACTACAAAGGCGTTTTAGCTTATGTTAGGGTTGTAGATGGGTTTGTCAAACCCAATATGAAGATTAAGATGATGTCAACAGGTGCTGAATTTACTGTTACTGAAGTTGGATATTTTAAACCTGGTATGTTAATTTCTTGTGAAGAATTAAAAGCTGGTGATGTTGGTTATATTGCTGCTTCAATAAAAACAGTTAGAGATACACGAGTTGGTGATACTATAACAACAGTTGAAAATCCAGCAAAAGAGATGTTACCTGGTTTTAAAAAGCTAAATCCTATGGTTTTTTGTGGTATTTATCCTACAGGTGATACAAAATATGAAGAATTAAAAGAAGCTCTTGAAAAGCTACAATTAAACGATGCTGCATTATTCTTTGAACCAGAAACTTCTGCTGCTTTAGGATTTGGCTTTAGATGTGGTTTTTTAGGACTTCTTCATATGGAGATTATACAAGAAAGATTGGAAAGAGAGTATAATCTTGGAATAATAACAACAGCACCATCTGTTGTATTTAGAATTACAAAAACAGATGGAACTGTTATAACAATAGATAACCCTACCAATCTTCCACCTCAAAATGAAATAGAAATGATGGAAGAGCCAATGGTAAAGGCAACAATAATGGTTCCTAACGAATTCGTTGGAGCTATTATGGAACTGTGCCAAGAAAGGCGTGGTATTTTTAAAGATATGTCTTATATTGAAACCACAAGAGTTATACTTACCTATGAAATGCCTCTTATGGAGATTATATATGACTTTTTTGATGTTCTAAAATCACGTTCAAAAGGCTATGCTTCATTTGATTATGAGTTTATTGGGTATAGCGAATCAAACCTTGTCAAGCTTGATATTATGGTAAATGGAGAGATAGTTGATGCACTATCTTTTATTGTTCATAAAGATAAAGCATACCAAAGAGCAAGAAGAATTGCTGAAAAATTAAAAGAGGAAATTCCAAGACATCTATTTGAAATACCAATTCAAGCTTGTATTGGTGGTAAGATTATTGCAAGAGAAACAATAAAAGCTATGAGAAAAGATGTTTTGGCAAAGTGCTATGGTGGGGATATTACACGTAAGAAAAAGCTTCTTGAAAAGCAAAAAGAAGGTAAAAAGCGTATGAAACAGATAGGTGACGTTGAGATACCACAAGAAGCGTTTATGGCAGTTTTAAAACTTGATTAACACGAGGGAAAATAAATGAAAAAAAACATTTCATTATATATTCATATACCATTTTGTATTAAGAAATGTAACTACTGCGATTTTTATTCAATAAGTGACGCAAATAAAGAATTACAAAAAGAATACTTTAGCTCTCTAAAAAGAGAGCTTCTTTTGTATAAAAAATATGATTTATTAATAAATACAATTTATATTGGAGGAGGAACACCTACATTACTTGAACCAAAATATATAACAGATCTTATTAATTTTATAGAAGAAAACTTTAAATTGAGTGAGAATATAGAAATCACTATTGAAGCAAACCCAGAGACTATAAATGAAGAAAAGATTTCTGTATATAAAGATTGTGGAATTAACAGAATAAGTATAGGAGTTCAAACACTTAATGATGATGAACTAAAAGTGTTAGGTAGAGTTCATTCTGCAGATAAAGCAATTTCATCTATTAAATTAGCATTAAAGTATTTTGATAATATAAGCATTGATTTAATGATTGGCATACCAAAACAAACAATAAATTCGTTTTTAATAACAGTAAATAAACTTTTAGAGTTTGATATAAAACATTTGTCAATTTATTCTCTCAAAATAGAACCACACACAAATTTTTACTTTAACATTGATTCAATAAGTCAGTATATTCCTAATGAAGATGAGGAAAGGGAAATATACTGGTTGGCAAATAATACTTTAAAGCAATATGGCTTTTATCAATATGAAATCTCAAATTATGCTAAAAAAGGTTTTGAGTCAAAACATAATTTAGTTTACTGGGAATTAGGGGATTATATAGGTATTGGTGCTGCTGCACATAGCTATTTTTTAGGTTATAGGTATCAAAATTTAAATGATATGAGTAGTTATCTTAATAATATAAAAAAAGGCGAAATTATGCTAAATAAAGAATATATCAATAAAGATGAATCAATGAAAGAGTATATTATTTTGGGTCTACGAAAAATTAAGGGTATTGATATTAATGACTTTAATACAAGATATAATGCAGATTTTTTAAATATTTATAATGAAAAGATAAAAAAGCTTCAGAGATATAATCTTATTACTTTAAATGGTTCAAATTTAAGATTGACAGAAAAAGGCATTGATCTTGCTAATGTTGTTTGGGAAGAATTCATTTAAATATCCCTCCAAATCACTTGACAATTTTTTATAATAGAGTTATATTATATTTTAGAATTAGCACTCACCAAGTATGAGTGCTAATAAAAGGTGAGGAAAATGTTGGATGAAAGAAAAAGAAAGATATTACAAGCAATAATTGATGACTATATTAATACTGGTGAGCCTGTTGGTTCACGAACAATTGCAAAAAAATATATTTTTGGTTTATCGTCTGCTACAATCAGAAACGAAATGTCTGACCTTGAAGAGTTAGGCTTTTTGGAACAACCTCATACTTCAGCAGGCAGGATACCTTCTGATAAAGGATATAGATACTATGTTGATGAGCTTATGCAAGTTCAGGATTTACAAAATCAAGAAATAGAGTATATCAAAAATATTTTGGATACAAGTATAAACGAAATTGATGAATATATGGGAAAAATAGCAAGACTCATATCAGAGCTTACAAACTACACTGCTGTTATTTCAACACCTACTGTAAAGAAAAGCTTTTTAAAACATATACAACTAATTCCTGTTGACGACAAAAGGTTTATACTAATATTAGTTACAAACACTGGAATTGTTAAAGATACAATATTAACAAAACCAAAAAGTGTAAAATCAAAAGACTTTACAATAATTACAAATATTCTTAATCAAAAGCTCAGCGGATTAATGTTAGAGCAAATTGATGAAAATATAATTGGAGATGTTGAAAAGGAATTAGGTGAAAATTCTGAAATATTGTTTCCGATAATCGATATTATTATAAAAACAATTAGTGCTGCTGATGATACTGAGGTTTTATTAAGTGGTGCTAAAAATATATTTGACTTTCCAGAGTTTAATGACGTATTTAAAGCAAAGGTATTTCTTCATATTTTTGAACAAAAAGACCTTTTAAGACAAATTCTAAGAACCTATGACTTAAATGATGTAACAATCCGAATTGGTAAAGAAAACTCAGTTGATGATATGAAGGAATGCAGCATAATATTATCATCATATAAAATTGGTGACAGTATTGCAGGAACATTAGGTATTATTGGACCAAAGAGGCTTAAATATTCACAAACCATTTCGCTTGTTGATTTTATTTGTGATGAAATTTCGTCTATTCTTACAAGATTATTCATTGAATAAAGAGGTGAAATAACTTAATGGATGACAATGTAAAAACTAATCAAAATGAGATTAATGAAGAAATTAATGAAAACATTCAAAATGAAAATGTTACCGAAAGTATTAATAATGACGAAAAAATTGAGGTTGAAAATAAGGAAAATATTGAACAAAATGAAGAAAATCAAGAATTAAATGAAATTATAAAAAAGCTTGAACAAAAAGAAAAAGAGATAGAAGAATATAAAAACCTTTGTCAAAGAGTTGCTGCTGATTTTGATAACTACAAAAAAAGAATGGCAAAAGATAGAGAAAATATGTATTTTGAGGTTGTAGCTGATGTTGTTTCAAAGATATTGCCCATTGTTGATAACTTTGAAAGGGCTATAAACTCAGCTAAAGAAACTGATAATAAAGATGAAATGCTAAAAGGACTCGAGATGATCAAAAAGCAAATTGATGATGTTTTATCAAAGCTTGGTATAGAGCCTATAGAGGCTTTAAATAAAGAATTTGACCCTTATCTTCACAACGCAATAATGCATGTTGAAGATGAGAATTATGGTAAAAATATAGTTATTGAAGAGCTTCAAAAGGGATATAAGCTAAAAGACAGAGTTATAAGATATAGTTTAGTAAAAGTTGCAAACGCAAATTAATTTTTAAGGAGGATGATATAAATGGCACATGTTTTAGGTATTGACCTTGGAACAACCAACTCATGTATGGCAATAATCGAAGGTGGACAACCAGAAGTAATTCCAAATTCAGAAGGCTTTAGAACAACACCATCAGTTGTTGCATTTACAAAAAATAACGAAAGGCTTGTTGGTCAAGCTGCAAAAAGACAGGCAATAACAAATCCTGATAGAACAATAATATCAATAAAAAGAGATATGGGTTCAAATAGAAGGGTTAAGATTGATGACAAAGAATACTCTCCAGAAGAAATCTCAGCAATGATTCTTATGAAGCTTAAAGCTGATGCTGAGGCTTATCTTGGTGAAAAGATTACACAAGCAGTTATCACAGTTCCTGCATACTTTACAGATGCTCAAAGACAAGCTACAAAAAATGCAGGAAGAATTGCAGGACTCGAAGTATTAAGAATCATAAACGAGCCTACAGCTGCAGCATTAGCTTATGGACTTGACAAAGAAGGTCATCAAAAGATTATGGTATATGACCTTGGTGGTGGAACTTTTGACGTATCAATCTTAGAGATAGGTGATGGTGTTATTGAAGTTTTAGCAACTTCAGGTAATAATAGACTTGGTGGAGATGACTTTGACCAAAGAATAATTGATTATATAGCTGATGAGTTTAAGAAAGATTCAGGCATAGATTTAAGACAAGATAAGGTTGCTATGCAAAGACTAAAAGATGCTGCAGAAAGAGCAAAAATTGAGCTTTCATCTGCAATGCAAACAAATATTAATCTTCCATTTATAACAGCTGATGCTACTGGACCAAAACATATTGATATGATTCTTACAAGAGCTAAATTTGAAGAACTTATAAAAGACCTTGTTGAAAAAACAAAAGAACCTGTTGAAACAGCTTTAAATGATGCAAAATTAAGCCCATCGCAAATAGATAAAGTTCTTTTAGTTGGTGGTTCTACAAGAGTTCCAATGGTTCAAGAATTTGTAAAGAAATTAACTGGAAAAGAACCATTTAAAGGCATAAATCCTGATGAATGTGTTGCTATTGGTGCTGCTATTCAAGCAGGCGTTCTTTCTGGCCAAGTAAAAGATATTCTTCTTTTGGATGTTACACCACTTTCACTTGGTGTTGAAACATATGGTGGAGTGTTTACAAAAATAATTGAAAGAAATACAACAATACCAACAAAAAAGAGCCAAATATTCACAACTGCTGCAGATGGGCAAACATCTGTTGAAATCCATGTTCTTCAAGGTGAAAGACCATTTGCAAAAGATAATAAGACTTTGGGCAGATTCATTCTTGATGGTATTCCACCAGCACCAAGAGGAGTTCCACAAATTGAGGTAACATTTGATATTGATGCTAATGGTATTGTTAATGTATCAGCTAAGGATTTAGGAACTGGTAAAGAGCAAAGAATTACAATAACATCACAAACACATCTTAGTGAAGATGAAATACAAAAAGCTGTTAAAGAGGCTGAAATGTATGCTGAAGAAGACAAGAAGAGAAAAGAGCTTGTTGAAACAAGAAATAGAGCTGACCAGATAATCTATCAAACAGAGAAACTACTAAAAGACTTAGGAGATAAAGTAAGTAGCTCAGAAAAAGAACAAATTGAAGCAAAATTAAAATCTCTTAAGGATATTATGAATGGCGAAGATAAAGATGCAATTGAAAAAGAGATTGATGAACTTACAAAGGCATTCTATGATATTTCATCAAGACTTTATCAACAAGGTGGAGCTAATCCTACTGATACAGGCTCTAACCCAGGAGCTAATGATGGTAATAACGATGGTGGAGTTAACACAGACTACAAAGTATATTAATAAATAAAAATCTTCTAAGCCAAAGTCATATCCAATATGGCTTTGGCTTTTTGTGTGATATAATATTTTTGGTGAATAAGGTAGGTGAAAATTATGGCACAGAAAAGAGATTATTATGAAGTCTTAGGTGTTAGCAAAAATGCAACAGAAGATGAGATAAAAAGAGCATTTAGAAAGTTAGCAAAACAATATCATCCTGATGCTAATCCAGGGAATAAAGAGGCTGAGGAGAAATTTAAAGAAATAAATGAAGCTTATGAAGTATTAAGTGATCCAGATAAAAGAAGAAAATATGATCAATTTGGCCACGCAGCATTTGATCCATCCTATGGGGCAGGTGGTGCAGGTGGAACAAACTTTGGCGGTTTTGGTTTTGACTTTACTAATATTGGCGATATTTTTGAGGACATTTTTGATGGTTTTGATATTTTTGGTGGTTCTTCAAGAAGAAGATCTCAAGGACCTCAAAGAGGAAGCGATATATATGTAGAAATTGAACTTGATTTAAAAGAGGCTGCAACTGGTATAGAAAAAGAGATACCAGTATATAGAACTGAAAAGTGCCCAACATGTAATGGAAGCGGTGCAAAACCTGGTTCATCACCACAAACCTGTAGAAAATGTGGAGGAACAGGTCAAGTTAGGCAAAGACAATCAACACTATTTGGTGAGGTGTCAACAATAAGAACTTGCGATGCCTGCGGTGGTGTTGGGACAATTATTACTGATCCATGTAAAGATTGTAGTGGAACAGGTAAAGTTAAAAAGCAAAGAAAAGTTAAAATCAATATTCCTGCCGGAATTGATAATGGGCAGGTAATAACACTTCGTGGTGAAGGTGAAGTTGGAGTAAGAGGTGGTCCTAATGGTGATCTTAAAATTGGTGTTAGAGTAAGACCACATCCAATATTTAAAAGAGATGGAGTTGACCTTTATATTGATGTTCCAATAACATTTGTATTGGCTGCACTAGGTGGAGAGATTGAAATTCCAACTCTTGAAGGTAAAACAAGAATTAAGGTTGAAGCTGGGACACAAAATGGTGATGAAATTAGATTAAAGGGTAAGGGTTTAAGCTATTTAAGAGGTAGAGGAAAAGGGGATTTAATAGTAAGATTTATAATTGAGATACCAAAGAAGCTTAGTGATAAACAGAAAGAACTTTTGAAAAAATTTGATGAAATTAGTAATGAAGATGGGTATGAAAAGAGAAAGAGATTTTTTGAAAGACTTAGGGATGCTTTTTTATAATCTATAAAGTGGGTGTGAATTGTAATGAAATGGTTTGAAGTTAGAATAAAAACAAAAGAGGAAGCTGAGGATGCTATATCAAGCTTCCTCTATGACTTAGGTGTTAATGGGGTTGTTGTTGAAGATGATGTAATTGATAACAGTGAAAATGTAAGCTGGGATTATATTGATGAATCACTTCTTATTAAAAAAGACTATGCATTAATTAGGGCATATTTTCCAGAGAATATCAATATCTCAGAGGTTGTTTATCAAATTAAAGAAGGATTAAATTATATAGGGAGATTTTTAGATGTAGGTGCAAAAGAGGTTGAGATTTCTCAAATTGATGAAGAAGACTGGGCTAATGAATGGAAAAAATACTATAAGCCTATTGAAATTGATAATATAGCTATTGTTCCTTCTTGGGAGGAATATAAAAATGAAAAGAATAGAATAATAATTAGATTAGACCCTGGTATGGCTTTTGGAACAGGTACACATGAAACAACTGCTATGTGTATAAAACTTCTTCAAAAGTATATAAAATCGGGTCAAGAGATTATAGATGTTGGTTGCGGTACAGGGATTTTAAGTATAGCTGCAAAGCTTCTTGGGGCTAAAAATGTTTTGGCAGTTGATATAGATGATGTAGCAGTAAAATCTTGCTCTGAAAATGTAAAGCTAAATAATGTTGATATTGAGATAAAAAAGAATAATCTAATTGAAGGAATTGATAAAAAATTTGATGTTGTTATCGCAAATATAGTAGCAGATATTATAATAAAGCTTTCAAATAAGGTCAAAGATGTATTAAAAGAAAATTCTATTTTCTTAACCTCTGGAATAATCAAAGATAGATTATCTGATGTTGAGAAAGCATTGATTGAAAATGGGTTTGAGATTATTGAAGTTCTAAATATGAATGACTGGTATGCATTGGTTAGTAAGGTAAGGTGAATATTTTGCCAAAGTTTTTCATTAATCTTGAAAATTTTGAACTAAAACAAAATAATGCATATATAGATAATACTGAAGATATTCAGCATATTGTTAAGGTATTAAGAAAAAATATAGGAGATATAATAGAATTATGCGATGGTTACTGGGATTACAGTGCTAGAATAACTGAGATATCAAAAAATATTATTAGACTTGAAATATTAAATAAAGATAAGAATAATAGAGAGTCAAATATAAATATTATCTTATTTCAATGCCTAATTAAAAGTGCTAAAATGGATTTTGTAATACAAAAAGCCACCGAATTAGGTGTAAAAAAGATTGTGCCTGTGGATTCACAGAGGGTTGTTATTGATTTATCTGAAAAAGAAAATAAAAAAATCGAAAGATGGACAAAAATAGCTAAAGAGGCACAAAAACAATGTCAAAGGCCGGTAAACCCTGAAATAATAAAGAGTATAGAATTATCAAAAATTGAAAGCTTTTTGGATGAATTAGATATATTAATAGTCCCATATGAAAAAAGCAATAATATTAGATTGAAGGATATATTAGCTAATAAACAATATAAAAATATTGGTATTTTGATAGGCCCAGAGGGTGGTTTTGAACAGCAAGAGATAGATAGATTATCAATATATAATGATAAGGTTAAAATAGTTTCATTAGGTAATAGAATACTTAGAGCTGAAACTGCTGCTATTTCTACAATATCAATTATACAAGCTCTTTTAGGTGATATGTAACAAAGGATGTGAAATAATGGAAATCTACTTTGATAATGCTGCCACAACAAAACCATTTGATGAATTAATTGATGAGATTCCTAAGTTTTTATCCGAAAATTATGGTAACCCATCATCACTTCATAGGTTAGGAATACAATCAGAAAGAGTAATAAAATCTGCTCGCGAAGTTATTTCA
Organism: Caldicellulosiruptoraceae bacterium PP1; assembly: GCA_041320695.1. Taxonomy (NCBI): domain Bacteria; kingdom Bacillati; phylum Bacillota; order Caldicellulosiruptorales; family Caldicellulosiruptoraceae; species Caldicellulosiruptoraceae bacterium PP1. The sequence goes on from JBGGOQ010000006.1 coordinate 97,411, forward strand.
AAGGAGATAAATGCAAGACCAGATGAAGTTTTTTTTACATCGGGTGGGACAGAAGGTAATAATTTAGCTATCCAAGGGTTAGCAAGAGTAAACAAAAAAAGAGGACAAAAAATAGTAACAACAGAGGTTGAACATCCTTCTGTTATAAATACATTTGAAAAGCTAAAAGAAGAAGGGTTTTTAGTAGAGTATATAAAGGTTGATAAAAATGGGCAGATAGATATTGATAATCTTTCTTCTATGATTGATAAAAATACAATATTAGTAAGCATTATGCATGTAAATAATGAAACGGGACACAAATTTGATATTCAAAAACTTGGGAAAGTAATAAAATCAATAAATTCTGATACTTTATTTCATGTTGATGCTGTTCAGTCCTTTTTAAAAGAGCAAATAGATGTAAAACAAATAAACTGTGATGCTTTAACAATTAGTGGGCATAAAATTCATGCTTTAAAAGGTATTGGAGCTTTATATCTAAAAAATAGTACTAATATTGCACCTTTATTTTTTGGTGGCAATCAAGAAAAAAAAGTGCGTCCAGGAACTGAAAATACGCTAGGTATATTTTCATTAATGAAGGCAATTGAATTTTACAAAAAAAGAAAAGAATTAGAACCAAATAAAATATATGAGATAAAAAAATACTTTATTGAAAGGCTTTCTGAAATAGATAATATTTCAATTAATTCTCCATTAGATGTTACTTGTGATAGTATATTAAATGTTTCATTTTTAGGAATAAAATCAGAAGTTATGCTGCATACGCTTGAGGCATACAAAATATATGCTTCATCAGGATCTGCTTGCTCTTCTAAAGGAAGAACATATAATAAGGTTTTATATGCACTTGGGTATCCTATGGATATTGCAGCAAGTAGTATAAGATTTAGTTTTTCGTTATTTAATAATATATCTGAAGTAGATATTGTTATTGATACAATAAAGAAAAATATACCGTTACTTAGAAGAATATATAAGTAAAAGGATGATATAAATGAAAACAATTCTTATTAAGTTTGGCGAGATTGCCTTAAAAGGTCAAAATAGACCTATTTTTGAGGATAAATTAGTTGCGAATATTAAACAAAGGCTTAGAGAATTTAATATTTCTGTTGAGAAGGAACAGGGAAGGATTTATATAAAAAATATTTCTGACAATGAATATAATAAAATAGTTGAGAGATTAAAGAAGGTATTTGGAATTGTTGGCTTTACGCTTTGCGAAGTAGCAGATAAAGATATTGAAAGTATCAAAAAAGCAGCAGAAGTAGTTCTTCAAAGCCAATATGAAAAAGATAAAAAAACATTTAAGGTTGAGTCAAGAAGAGGAGATAAATCATTTCCATATACTTCACCTGAGATATCAAAATTAGTTGGTGCACATCTTATTAAAAATTATAAAGACAGGTTAAATATAAGTGTTGATGTGCATAATCCTGATTTTGTTTTGGAAATTGAGGTAAGAGACAAAGTTTATCTTTATGCTGAACAATATAAAGGTATAGGTGGAATGCCACTTGGAACAAATGGGAAGGCACATTTGCTATTATCAGGTGGAATTGATAGCCCAGTTGCTGGGTTTTTAGTTGCAAAAAGGGGTGTTGAATTAGAAGCAATTCATTTCTTTAGCTTTCCGTATACAGGTGAAAAGGCCAAAGAGAAGGTTATTGATTTGTGTAAGGTATTAGCTTCTTATACTACACAAATTAAACTTCATTTAGTTCCTTTCACTGAGATCCAAACACAGATTTACGAAAAATGTAACGAAAGATATTTAACTATTATTATGAGAAGATTTATGATGAAGATTTCAGAAATAATTGCAAAATCAAATGGAGGACAAGCTATTATTACAGGAGAAAGTATTGGCCAGGTTGCAAGTCAAACAATGGAGAGTATTGTTTGTACTGATAATGCAGCTCAAATACCAGTTTTCAGACCCTTAATTGGTTTTGACAAAGAAGAGATTGTTACAATTTCAAAAAATATTGGAACATATGATATTTCAATACTTCCTTATGAAGATTGTTGTACTGTTTTTGTTCCTAAACATCCCAAAACTAAACCAAGTCTTTTAGATGTTATTGAAGAAGAGAAAAAGCTTGATGTTGAAGGATTAATAAATGAGGCTTACGAAAAAACAGAAGTATTATTAATAAGATAAGGTGATATAATGAGTATTAGACTTCAAAAATTGATGGCAGATTCAGGAGTTGCATCTCGTAGAAAATGTGAAGAGATGATTTTGGAAGGAAGAGTAAAGGTTAATGGTCAAATAGTTGATAAATTAGGAACAAAGGTTGATTTAGAAAAGGATATAGTTGAGGTTGATGGTAAAAAGATTACAATAAAAAATAAAAATATATATATTATGCTAAATAAACCCTTTGGGGTTATTACATCAGCTAAAGATGAAAAAGGACGTAAAACAGTTATTGATATAATCAAAGATAGAATAAATGAAAGGATTTTTCCAGTAGGCAGACTTGATTTTGATACTTCGGGCTTATTGATTTTAACAAATGATGGTGAGTTTGCATATAAAGTAACACATCCTAAACACAATATTGAAAAGACATATATTGCAACTGTAAAAGGAATTCCATCTGAAGATAGTTTAGATAAACTTAGAAATGGTGTTGAAATTGATGGACGATTAACTCAACCAGCAATTGTAAATTCAAAAAAAATAATAAATGGTAATATGATTATTGAAATAAAAATACATGAGGGACGAAACAGGCAAATAAGAAAAATGTTTAGTGCTATAGGACATGATGTTATAAGACTTAAAAGAGTTGCAATAGGAAAACTTCAATTAGGAAGGCTAAAAGAAGGTGAATTTAGATTCTTAAGTACCGAAGAACTTGAATTAATTTATAAAGAATAAAAAAGGAGAGATTTTTATGACTGATGAAAGAATAAAAATACTTGCAAAAAATCTTCTTGACTTTTCTGTTGAGCTAAAAAAGGGAGAAAAGATACTTATTGAATCTATTGGTTGCGAGGTTCCATTAACAAAAGAGCTTATTAAATATGCATATCAAAAAGGAGCATATCCATTTGTTTGGTTAAAAGATGTTACACTGCAAAGAGAGTTACTCTTAGATGCTAAAAAGGAACAAATTGAAATTATAGCTGAAAATGAAAGAAAACTTATGGAACAAATGGATGCATATATAGGTATAAGAGCAACTCCAAATCCTTATGAACAATCTGATGTTTCACCGGAAAATATGAATTTATACCAAACTATTTGGTTCCACAAAGTTCATTCTGAAGTAAGAGTTCCAAAAACAAAGTGGTGTATTCTTCGCTATCCAAACTATTCAATGGCTCAACAATCCAAAATGAGCCTTGAAAAATTTGAGGATTACTATTTTAAGGTGTGTAATTTAGATTACAGCAAAATGTCAAAGGCAATGGATAATTTGGTTAGTCTTATGGAAAAGACAGATAAGGTTAGAATAGTTGGGAATGGAACAGATATAGAGTTTTCTATAAAAGGGATGAAGGCTATTAAATGTGATGGTCATATGAATATACCTGATGGAGAGGTTTACACAGCACCTATTAAAGAATCAGTAAATGGAGTAATAAGCTATAATACCCCATCTCATTACAGTGGATTTAGATTTGAGAATATCAAATTCGAGTTTAAAGATGGAAAGATTATTAATGCTACTGCAAATAATACAGAAAGAATTAATAAAATACTAGATACAGATGAAGGAGCAAGGTATATAGGGGAGTTTTCCATAGGTGTAAATCCATTTATTACATTCCCAATGGAAGATACTTTATTTGATGAAAAGATTTCAGGAAGTATTCATTTTACACCAGGAAATGCATATGATGATGCAGATAATGGAAATAGGTCTTCAGTTCATTGGGATTTAGTTTTGATACAAACCCCAGAATTTGGTGGTGGAGAGATTTATTTTGATAATGTTATAATTAGAAAAGATGGTCGTTTTGTTGTAAAAGAACTTGAATTATTAAATCCTGAGAATCTTATATAAAAGTTTGAATACTAAAACTCTTACACTAATATTATTAATATAGAGCATTATTATAGGTTAGTTTTATGGATAATTTCCTTACTAGTGAACTTTTAGGAACATATATGGGTTTATCAGTTGCAACAAGTTTAATTGTACAATTTACCAAAAGCTTATTTAAAAAAAGATACGAAGATTATGTAGTACGAATTTATACTTTTATAATTTCTGTAATATTAAGCATAATTTTTATACCACACAAAAACACAACAAAAGAGTTTGCATTACTTGTTTTAAACTCAATAATAATTACTATGATGTCTATAGGTGGATATGAAGTTATAAAAGATCCAAAAGCACAAAAGAAGTTAATTATTAACAACACTGAAAACAACAACCAACAATAAAAGGGAGGATTTTACCTCCCTTTTATTGTTGAAAAATGTATAAGATTAATTTACTTCATCAATTTTCTCAATAATCTCCTTTATTTCATCTGCAGCATGCGATTTAATTTTATTTGTCATCTCTTCTGTATTTATATATTCTTCCATTTCAATATTTTCATTATCTATTGGTTGTTGAAATTGTCTTAAATTAATAAGGTTTACATCAAAAAACATATCACATCTTGGTGTTATCATTTTAAATCCCTCCCTAATATTATTATACCCCATTAAAATTAAAATGACTCAATGTATACATTTATACTTTAAAAATACCTGTATTTATTAATACAAAACTTTGTTATAATAATATGTAGTTTTTCAAAAGGGGAATTTGAACATGAAAGAATTCATATTAGTAAATAATCTTTATTTTTCTTATAAGAATATAGACCAAAAACATAAATATGTTTTAAAAGATATAAATCTTTCTATAAAAAAAGGCGATTTTGTAGTTTTTATGGGTTTAAATGGTTCAGGAAAATCTACATTAGCGAAAATGTTTAATGGACTTTTATTACCCGACAGTGGAGAGGTTATTATAGATGGAATGAATACAAGAGACATCAATCATATATGGGATATAAGAAAACTTTGCGGTTATGTATTTCAAAATCCAGATAATCAGCTAGTTGCATCAGTTGTTGAAGAAGATGTTGCTTTTGGTCCAGAAAATCTTGGATTTTCGAGAGAAAAAATAATAAAAAAGATAAATGAGTCTTTAGAAATTGTTGAAATGAGCGAACATAAAGATGCTTTAACATATAAGCTTTCTGGTGGACAAAAGCAAAGGGTTGCTATTGCAAGTATACTTGCTATGGAGCCTGAATGTATTGTTTTTGATGAACCTACATCAATGCTTGATCCAAAAGGCAGAAAAGAAGTAATGAGAGCTATACTGAAACTCAATAAAGAAAAAGGGAAGACTATAATTCTAATTACACACAATATAGAAGAGATAATGTATGCTGATAGGGTTTTTTTACTTGATAAAGGTATGATTATATTAGAAGATAAGCCACTTAATATAATAAATAATGAAACATTTTTAAAGATGGGCTTTGAGATGCCAGCAATTTTTAAATTAGCATTACTTTTAAAACAACATGGACTAAATATAAGTGATAATATATGGACAGTAGATGAAATGGAGAGAGAGTTATGCTTATTGAAATCAAAGATGTAGATTTTTATTATGGATATAAAACACCTTTAGAAAAAAAGGCATTAAGTAATATAAATATCAAAATAGATAGTGGAGAATTTATTGGAATAATTGGGAAGACAGGCTCAGGAAAATCAACATTGGTTCAGCTTATGAATGGGCTTTTGATTCCTCAAAAAGGTGATGTTTTAGTTGAAGGATTAAGTACCAAGGATAAGAATAAACTAAAAGAGATTAGAAGAAAGGTCGGACTTGTTTTCCAATATCCTGAATATCAATTGTTTGAAGAAACGGTATATAAAGATATTGCATTTGGTCCTAATAATCTTGGGATGCCACGTGAGGAGATAGAAAGAATAATTAAAGAGTTAATTAATTTATTAGAAATACCTGAAGAGCTACTTGAGCGTTCACCTTTTGAACTATCAGGAGGACAGAAAAGAAGGGTTGCTTTGGCTGGTATTCTTTCGATGGATCCATCTGTTATTATTTTAGATGAGCCAACAGCTGGACTGGATGTCAGAGGTAAAAAAAGGATATTTGATTTAATTCAAAAACTACATGTAGAAAAAAAGAAAACAGTTATAATGATTTCTCATTCAATAGAAGATATTGCAATGCTTTGCGATAGGGTTATTATACTTAGCAAAGGTCAAATTAAATTTGATGGTAGCAAAAAAGAATGTTTTAATAATTTTAAAATATTAGAAGAAGCAGGCTTATCTGCACCAGATATTTTAGTTCTTCAAGAAAGGCTAAAAGAAAAAGGATTTGACATTGGAGAATTTGAATACAGAGTAGAAGATGTAGCAGAAAAGATATTAGAACAATTTGATATTTTACCTAACAAATAAAGGAGTGCAAGTTTTTTATGATGGACTTTGTAATTGGTCAATATATAAAAAAAGATTCATTTATTCATAATCTTGATCCAAGGACCAAGATAATTTTATCAGCAATAATATGTATTTCAATATTCCTAATACAGACATTTGTTGGTTATTTTATTATGTTTTTTTTGATATTTATTTCTATAATAGCTTCAAAAACAAATATTAAGCTACTATTTAAAGGTTCAAAGCCAATTTTCATTTTAATAATCATTACTGTGATTTTTAATATTTTTTTTACATCAGGAAAGCCAGTATTTAAAGTTTATGGAGTTTCGATTACTGATAAAGGTTTATTTCTTTCTGCTGTATTAGTTGTTAGGCTTATTTTACTTTTGTTTACAACAACAATACTTACTTTAACAACCTCTCCAATAGAACTTACTGATGGTTTTGAAAATATTTTTAAACCACTAAATAAAATTAAATTTCCTGTTCATGAAATTGCACTCATGATGTCAATTGCACTAAGATTTATACCTACATTAGCCGAAGAAACTGATAAAATTATGAAGGCACAAATGTCACGTGGTGCAGATTTTGAAACAGGTGGATTTATAAAAAGGGCAAAGGCACTGGTTCCAATTCTTATTCCGTTATTTGTCTCTGCTTTTAAAAGAGCTGATGAGTTAGCAACCGCTATGGAAGCAAGATGTTATAAAGGTGCAATTGGTAGGACAAAATTAAAAAAACTTGAATACACAAAAAAAGATATTATAACATATCTTGTAAGCTTATTATTAATTATTACTGCAGTATATTTGGGGTGAAGATTTTGAAAAACATATTATTGACAATAGAATATGAAGGAACTAATTATCATGGATGGCAAAAACAAAACAACAAAATAACCATACAAGGAACAATTGAAAATGCTATATATAAAATGACAAAAGAGAAAGTTAACTTGGTTGGATCAGGCAGAACTGATGCTGGTGTTCATGCATTAAATCAAAAAGCAAACTTTCTAACTGAAACAAAAGTCCCAATTGAAAAGATTCCAGTTGCTTTAAATTCTTTACTTCCTTCTGATATTTCAATTAAAGATGCAAAAGAAGTAGATTTAAACTTTAATGCAAGATATAGTGCTAAACAAAAGACATATAAATATTTGATATATAATGGTAAGACACGCTCTGCTATAATGAGAAATCTTTCATATTTTTATAGAGGACAACTTGATATTTTAAAAATGGAACAAGCACTAGAGTATTTTATAGGAAGATATGATTTTACCGCATTTTGCTCATCAGGTTCAGAGGTAAAAAGTAAAATAAGAGAGATAAAAAATGCCTATTTAAGTGTAGAAAATGATTATATTTCAATATATGTTACTGCAAATGGTTTTTTATATAATATGATGAGAATTATCGCAGGTACAATACTTGATGTGGGTTGTGGTAAAATAAAGCCAACTGATATACCATTGATTATTGAAAGTAAGGATAGAAACAAGGCAGGCAAAACTCTACCTCCATGGGGACTATATCTTGTAGATGTGGTATATTAAAAAAATGGTGGGGATAGTAGGACTCGAACCTATGACCCCTTGCATGTCAAGCAAGTGCTCTAACCAACTGAGCTATATCCCCACAACTTTATATTGTATTTAAAATGCATATTAAATTATAATATACCAAGAATAAAAAGTCAAATATAGATTAAAATATCTCATCACATTCCTTTCTTGCTTCTTCTTCTGAAAATCCAGCAATTTTTGTAAGAAAATAATAATGCATATCTTTTTCTAAATCATCGAAAATAGGCTGTGCCTTAGCCATTTGTTCACAATACTTTTCATCATCATATTCATCTTTGATATTGTAGATTGTTGCATTAACATATTCATTTGAAAGGTCGTCCGTATAATTTATAAAAATCTTATTGTTATATCTTATTTCTTCATATATTTCTTGAAGATAATTTAATATATCAGCTTTATCATAAGCAGCTATATTAATTTCAAGCTTATACATACCTATCATTCCTTTCTTTTTTTAATCAATTGAAAAGAAATGTTTAATAAAAAATAACATATTTTACCTTGTTATTATAATTATAAAATTTGGTATTAATAAATTCAATAAAAATTCTGTTAACAATTGGTTACAATTATATTACAATATATACTTATAAACCTTGATAATATTGATAAAACATGTTACAATATTCAAAAATTTAAGGAGTGAAACAAGATGTTAAGGAATAGATTAGAAGTAAGCAAAAATGGCAATCTTATGTGGGAAAATATAGATTTACTTGAATTGATTGAAGCCTATGGAACACCTTTATATGTTATGAATGAAAATATTATAAGAGAGAATATTAGAGCATATAAAGATTCATTAAATAAACATCTTGGACAAAACTGCAATATCCTTTATGCATCAAAGGCTTTTTGTACAAGGGCTATGTGTCAAATTGCAAAAGAAGAAGGAATAGGCTTGGATGTTGTTTCAGGTGGTGAGTTATATACTGCATTAAGTGTTGGTTTTCCAAGAGATAAGATATTCTTTCATGGGAACAATAAAACATATGATGAATTAGATTTAGCAGTTAATAATGATGTAAATATAGTTGTTGACAACAAAGATGAAATTGATTTACTAACTTTGTTATGCGAAAAATACAACAAAGAGGTTAATATATTAATTCGTATTAAGCCAGGTATTGATGCCCATACACATGACTTTATTAGAACAGGTCAGATAGATTCAAAATTTGGTGTTGCACTCGAAAATGGTGAAGCATTTGAGTTTATAAAAAGTATTAAAGATAAAAAGCATATTAAATTAATAGGCTTACATTGTCATATCGGCTCTCAAATATTTGAAACAGCTCCATTTAAGTTAGCAACAAGAATAATGTTAGAATTTTCTCTTAAAATTAAGAAAGAACTTGGTATTGACATTAAAATGCTTGATTTAGGGGGAGGCTTTGGCATAAAGTATACACCTCAAGATGACCCACCAAGCATTGATAAATTCATAGAAGCAATTTCAGATGAACTAAATACATTCTGTGAACAAAAAGGAATTGAAAAGCCATTTATAATTTTAGAACCAGGAAGATCAATTGTTGGCGAAGCAGGGATTACACTTTATACAATAGGAAGTGTAAAAGAAATTCCCTATGTAAGAACATATGCTTCAGTCGATGGGGGTATGACAGACAACCCACGTTATGCTTTATACCAAGCAAAATACGATGCTATTGTTGTTGAAAAGCCACTTGAAAAGAAAGAAAAGACTTATACAATAGCAGGACATTGCTGCGAATCTGGGGATATTTTAATAAAAGATATTAAGCTGCCAGAATTAAAAGCAGGTATGCATTTAGCAGTATTAGCAACTGGTGCATATAATTATTCAATGTCAAGTAATTACAATAGATTTCCAAAACCCGCAGTTGTTTTTGTAAAAGATGGTAATGTAAAATTAGCTGTAAAAAGGGAAACATATGATGATATAATAAGAAATGATTTAGAAATTTAACTTGGAGGATTTATATGAATATTCCAAATATAACATTAATGCTTTTAAGAATACCAGGGCTTTTGTTTGCAATGGCTATTCATGAAGCTTCCCATGGATATGTTTCATATTTACAAGGTGATGATACACCCAAAAAACAAGGAAGACTTACATTAAATCCAATAGTTCATATAGATATTATTGGTATGATATCTCTTATGCTTTTAGGATTTGGTTGGGCAAAGCCTGTTATGACAGACCCAAGAAACTATAAAAACCCAAAACTTGGAATGGGACTAACAGCTTTAGCAGGTCCTTTAGCAAATATTTTTGGAGCCTTATTATTGGCTATATTATTGAAAGTAAATTATAAATATAATTTTATTCAAAACCAATATTTAAATCTAATAATAGAGCAGGCATTACAATTAAATATCTTTTTTGCAATATTTAATATGCTTCCCATACCGCCTTTAGACGGATCAAAGGTATTATTTATATTTCTCCCAGCAAGTTATATGAACTTTGTTTATAGGTACGAAATGATAGGCCAAATTTTATTAATTGCATGTTTATTTTTAGCTCCATACTTACTTTCATACATTTTAACACCTGGATATCTAATTGTCAGTCATATTATTAATAGTATATTAGGCATATTACCTTTTTGAAAGGATGATTAAATTGAACAGAGTATTATCAGGCACAAGACCAACAGGAATATTACATTTAGGAAACTATTTTGGTGCAATTGAGAATTGGGTAAAACTTCAAGAACAATATGAATGTTTCTTTTTTATAGCTGATTGGCATGCTTTAACAACAGGTTATGAAACATCAAAAGAAAATTTAAGTAGATTTTCAAAAGAAGCTTTAATTGATATAATTGCTTGTGGTTTAGATCCAAATAAATCAACAATTTTTATTCAATCAAAGGTTTCAGAACATGCTGAGTTGCATTTATTGTTTTCTATGCTAACTCCATTATCTTGGCTTTATAGATGTCCAACTTATAAGGACCAAATGCAGCAACTTAAAGAAAAAAACATTGCAACTTATGGATTTTTAGGTTATCCATGCTTGCAAGCGGCTGATATTTTAATTTATAAAGCACAATATGTTCCTGTTGGAGAAGACCAGTTACCACATTTAGAGCTTACACGAGAGATAGCAAGAAGGTTTAACTTTTTATATGGTGAAACATTCCCAGAACCACAACCAATATTAAGTGAAGTTAAAATACTTACAGGAACAGATGGTAGAAAAATGAGTAAAAGCTATGGGAATACTATTGCTTTAAGCGAAGACTTAAATAGCATTAGACAAAAAGTTATGATGATGATAACAGATCCAGCAAGAATAAAGAAGAATGACCCTGGACATCCAGAAGTTTGTACAGTATTTTCATATCATAAAGTTTTTAGTAAAGAGATAGTAAATGAAACTGAAGAATTATGTCAAAAAGGACAAATTGGGTGTGTTGAATGTAAAAAGAGATTATTTGAAAATTTAGCAAAATTCTTAGAACCAATACAAGCAAAGAGAAGACAAATAGAAAGCGATCCAAATTTCTTAGCTGGTGTAATTGAAGAAGGAACAAAAAAAGCTAAAATTGTTGCAAATGAAACATTACAAGAAGCTAAGAACAAGGTAGGATTGATATGAATTTTAATGTTAAACTTCCTAACTTTGAAGGGCCTCTTGATTTATTAATATATCTCATTAAAAAAGAAAAAATAAATATCTATGATATACCAATATCTACTATTACCGACCAGTATATTGAATATATTAACCAAATGGAAAACATCAATATAGATTCAATTTCAGAATTTTTAATTATGGCTTCAACACTTTTAGAAATAAAATCAAAAATGCTTCTTCCAAAAAAAGAAGAACTTGAAGAAGACCCACGAGAAGACCTTGTTGAAAGAATACTTGAATATCAGAAACTTAAAAGTTTTATTAATAAATTTAAGAAAAATTATACTTATAATGATATATATTTTCGTAATTTTACTTTGCAACTTGAAAAGAATAATGATATTAAACTTGATATTAATAAACTATTTCAAGTGTATAGAAATATAAAAAGAGATGCAATAGTGGATAGTCAAGATAATCAAGAAAGTTTAAAAACTATTATTAAAAAAGAAAAAAGATCTGTTTCACAAGTTATTAAGTGGATTTGGGAAAAGATACTTATTAAAGGTTTTATGGATTTCAAAAATATAATTGTAGAATTTACTAAAGAAGAAATTGTTTTAAAATTTTTAGCAATATTAGAATTAAATAGACAGGGCAAGATTTTGATAAGACAGGAAAAACTTTTTGACAATATTAAGATAATCAAGAGGTAATGGAATGGATAATAATAACCTAAATCAAGTTATTGAAAGCATATTATTTATTTCAAACAAGCCTATTAAAACTAATGAATTAGCTGATTTTCTAAAGGTAGATATCGATGAAGTTAGAAAGATTATTGATAATTTAAAAAATGAGTATATTATGAATAATCATGGTTTTAGGATAATTGAGATTGATGAAGGAGTTAGGCTATCAACAGCTCCAGAAATGAGTCAGTACATTAAAGATTTTTTTAAATTAGAAACAAAGCAAAATCCAATTACTCAGGCAGCTTACGAGGTTCTTTCAATAATTGCATTAAATGGACCGATAACAAGACAAGAAATTGAAAAAATTCGTGGAGTAAGTAGTGAGAATATAATTCGTAGCCTATTAGAAAGGAATCTTATAAAGGAATCTGGTAGATTAGATACAATAGGTAAACCACTATTATATGATGTAACAGAACTATTTTACCAATCCTTTGGTATCAGTAATAAAGATGAACTGTTAAAGTTATTTGAAGAGGATGCACACAAATAGAATGTGTATCCTTTTTTATTTTGGAAAGAATATAAAAAAATAAATAATATAATATAAAAAAATGAAAATAATATTTTATATAATAGCTATTTTAATTTTTTTAATAATTGTACTTAAACCCAAAAAAATAATAATTGATATAAGAATACAAGATATTTTTGAAATAAAAGTATATTATTTATTATTCAAGACTAAGATACCTATATACAAGTATAAGCCAAAAAAGACAAATTCAAAAAATATAGAAAATAGTTCAAGAAGCAAAAAAAGCTTTAATTTAAAAAAAATAATAAATATATTAGATACTATTATTACCTTTAAATATTCAATTGGAATTGATATAACCAAAATTGTTATTAAAATTGCATCAAGTGATGTAGCTTTTTTAGCTTTGCTTTCAGGATTATATAATATTTTTTACGGTGTTTTGAAATCACTAAATAAAAGGATTGATTTTATCTATGAAGGCTATTTAATAGGGCTTAATAAAATCTTTATTCAATGCAAAATAACTGTATATCCAGTTTTGATTTTGTTGAAAATGGATAAACTAATAAAAAATATATTTGGTGGTGATGAAAAAAATGGCACATCCCTTAGAAAATCTTATGCAAACTACTATGGAAAATCTCAAAGATATGATTGATGTCAACACTATTGTAGGAGATGCTGTTGAAAGTAAGGATGGAGCTGTTATAATACCAATCTCCAAGGTTTCATTTGGATTTGCTGCAGGTGGAGGTGATATTGCAAACAAGGAAGGGAATAAAAACCAAGATACAACACCTTTATTTGCTGGCGGAACAGGTGCAGGCATTAGTGTTACACCGGTTGCTTTCTTGGTTGTTACTAATAATCAAATAAGGCTCATGACAGTATATCAAAATAACACGGTTGAGAGAATAATTGATATAATTCCAACAATATTAGAAGATATTAAGTGTATATTCAAGAAAGATGACAGTATTTAGCTGTCATCTTTTTAATTTATATTGAATAAACATAATATAAAAACATATTGGAGTGTTGATAATGGAAAGAAGAACATTACCAAAAAGATATATGAAATTAAACAGAAGAAAAATATCAATTACTGGAATATTCAAGGTTACTATTTTACTTTGCATTATCTTATTATCAATATACATAAAATTTTTTGATGGTATTCAAACACAAGGTTATAAGATTTTTAAAACAATTTTCCTAAATGATCAAGTAAATTTAACTGGTTTATATAAAACAATTGATGGCTTATTGAATAAGGAAGAAAAAAAAATTAACAAAAAAGAAGTAAAAAATGAAGAGCATGCAATATTTCCTGCTGAAGGTATCTTAAATAAGAATAGTGATGGTAGCTATTTCATAATAATTAATAAGGAAGCAAATGTAATTTCACCATGTAGTGGAACAATTTTAAGTATTGAAAAGATTGGTGAAGGCTACGATATATTAATAGATGACAATAAAAATATATATTCAATAAAAAATATTTCTATACTATACCAATTAAAGATTGGTGAAAGCATAAGTAAAGGAAAACTTTTAGGTAAAATAAAGCCAAATGCATCAAATCAACAAGGTTTCCTGTATTATAAAGTTATAAATAAATAAAAGTTTGTTGAACTAAAAATTTTTATAATGTAAAATAAAAATATACAAGTATTATTTATTTTATATTACAGGAAGGTAAATATGGGACTAAAAATCAAGATACTTTTATTAGCTTTTATTATCTCAATTTTACCATCACTTACTATAGGAATATATGTAAACAATAGACTAATACCACAATTTGAGAACAACTTCAAAACATATCATATATTAGAACAGCAAGAAATTATTAATAATATTATAAAAAAGACTATTGATGATATTAAACAAGTAAATTCTGATTATGCAATATGGAACGAGATCTATTATTCAATTTATCATGGTGATCTAAAAAGCATAAAGTTTTACTGGTCAAATTGGCTTCCGTATGATCCGTTTGATTATTCTATTGTTCTAGGCATAAATAGGTATGGTGAAGTAATTGATTATTACGGGAAGGATATAAGTTTATCAACTATACTTAATAATCCAACATTTAAAACAGTTTTAAATAAAATACTGGGATATCAAAACAATAGAAATACTATTAAAGATATATTTAATTATGATATTATAAGTGGATTTATTTTTCTTAATAATAAAGTATATGCTTACTCTATCTCTCCTATTTTAGATGATATGAATCTTAGAAAGCCTTCAATAGGTGCTTTTTTTATTGCAAAAGAAATTAATAATAACTTCTTAAAATTAATAAAACCATATATGACTGTACCTATATATTTCATTGCCAAAAATCGAACAATTAATAAAAAAGATAAGGTTGATTATTATTTTATAAAACTTTATGATTATAACAATAATTATATTGGTTCTTTAGTCACTGAATACAAAGAGGAATTTTTGGAAAAAATAAATAAAAATTTTTCAACTCTTTTTGTTTTAATTATTATACTTACTATGATAGCAACCCTTACCTTTTCTGTTTGGCTTGCTTTATACTTATCAAAAGAGTTATACTCGCTTGAAAATTATGCAATTAATCTTTTTTCTTATGTTAATGGTAACGACCAGAATGTAAATAATATTCTTTATGCAAAAAATGTAAATATGTTTAAGAGAGTCAAATTAGTATTAAAAGCGTTATCAAATAATATAGAATTTAACATAAAAAAGATAATTCAAAAAGAAGAAGAATTATCAATACTATATCAAAAAGAAAAAGAGAATTTCAATGGTGCAATTAAGCTATTTATTTCACTTATCGAAATAAAAGACCCATATACAAAAGGACATGCTGAGAGAGTAAGAAATTTAAGTGAGCTTATAGGTCAAAAATTATTACAAAAAGGGTTTAAATTTAATATGTCTGATTTAATAATTGCTGCATATTTACATGATATTGGTAAAATTGCAGTTTCAGAAAGTATTTTAAATAAACAAGGAAGACTTTCGGATTATGAGTTTGAACAGGTAAAAAAACATAGCAGTATAGGATACCAATTACTTGCTAACATTAACTATTTTAATGACATAAAAAGAATAGTTCTCTATCACCATGAAAATATTGATGGTTCAGGTTATCCAGAAGCTATCAAAGGTGATCAAATTCCGTTTGAATCGAAAATAATTGCTGTTGCAGATGTTTTTGATGCATTGACAACGGATAGACCTTACAGAAAAGCTTTTACTATTCAAGAGGCTATTAATATTATGCAAAAAGATATTGGTAAAAAATTTGATAAGAATATATTTGATACATTTATAGAAATTATTAATGATAAAAAATATTTTAATAGAGTTGAAGAAAAATGGAAATTATTAAATTAAAATCACTACTTGCTAATGATGAAGGCCCTAAATTAGATTTTAAGGAGAAAATACAACTCGATACCGAAGGAGAAAAGAAAGAGTTTGTAAAAGATGTTCTTGCAATAGCAAATTCAAAAGGTGGAAGAGGTTATATAATATTTGGTGTTGAAGATAAAACAAAAAAGCTAATTGGAATATCTAAAAATGATATTACCGAAGAAACTATTCAGCAAATTATTTCAAGTAGATGTGAACCACCAGTTTCAATAAAGTTTGAACAATTAACAGTTGACAATAAGCTTATTGGTGTTTTAACAATCTATAAAAGTAATTTAAGGCCACATCAAATGATACAAAATGGTGTTTTTTACATTAGAAGAGGCTCAACTACTGATGTTGCAAGGCGTGATGAGATTGCTACTATGTTACAAGAAAGTGGAATTGTTAATTTTGAACTTTCTATTATCAGAAAGGCAAAGCTAAATGACCTTTGCCCTTCATTAATTATGAAATTTTTCGATAAAAATGGTATAAAAGCAAATTGGGACAACATAATGCTATTAGATAGTTTTGGAATTGTGCAAAAAGATAATGATACTAATTTATACTGTCCGACTTTAGGTGGTTTATTAGTTTTTGGAGAAAGACCAGATATTTTTATTCCTTCAGCATATATTACCGTTAATATTTTTGATAAAATAGAGATAGTTAATGGGAATATATCAACTATGATTAAAAAGATTGATAATTTATTTAAAAATATTTTTAAAGAATCTGAATTAAACTCACTAATTGAGCTAGTAGCAAATGCACTTGTTCATAGAGATTATTATGATATTTCATGAAATATTTCAATTGTAATAGATAATAAATGCTTTGAAATTACAAATCCAGGGAGTTTACTAGACAATTATTATATTTACAAAATTGGTAAAGATAATATTACTAGAAGACGAAATCCATGGATATATCAAAAGATGATTGTTTTAGACGAATTTAAAGTGTTTTTAAATAGTGGGAAAGGTATAAATATTCTAAAAAGAAAATATCCCAATATGAAGGTTCTAAATCTATATAATCAAAATATATTTAAGGTTATTGTTCCAATTAAAAATATACTTAAATGAGGAGTTAATATGAATAAGGGAAAGGTTGTAAATTTATCTCCGTCTCCAAAAAGGTATTTCAAACTAGGTCTAAAGTTATACGAAAAAGGAGATATTGAGCAAGCAATAGAAAAGCTTAAGAAGGCCTATGACTTAGATAAAGATGATGTAGAAATAAAGTTCAATTTGGCAGGCTTATTAGCACAAAAAGGTGAATTTAATGAATCAAATAAAATATTATTTGAACTTATTGATAAAGTTCCTAATTTTTCTGAATCACTATTTGGACTGGGCTGCAACTTTTTCGAAATGGGAAAGCATAATAAGGCTAAAATGTTTTTAAGAAGATTTTTGGTGGAAAACAGTGAAAGTGAATTTATTTATGCAGCTGAAGAATTGATTGACTATATTGAGTCTCAAGAGGAATTTTTAAGAGAGCAAAAAAGAATTGATAAAATTTCTAAATTATTAGAAAAGGGTAATAAAGCCTTAGAAAACTCAAATTTCGAAGAAGCTGTAAAGTATTTCAAATTAATATTGAGTATTGATGATACAATAATGCCTGCAAAAAATAATCTGTCTTTAGCCTATTTTTATTTAGGATTTGTTGATAAGGCAATAAAGATTGCAACTGATATAATTGAAGAGGATAATTTTAATACTTATGCAAACTGTAATTTAGCAGTTTTTTATAAATTTATTGGCTATGATAGTCTTTTTCAAAATCAGTTTATTAAAATATCTAGATTAAAACCTATTGATATAAAAGATAAGGTAAAGCTATTAGATACATTTATAAAATTAAATAAACATGAATTTGTTACAAAAAAGTCACATGAGCTTTTTGAATTAACCGGTGATCCATTTTTTTTACATCTTTTAGCTATTAGTTTGTTTAACCAACGGAAGATATTCAAAGCTCAAAAACTTTGGTCTAAAATAAAAAAAGAAAATCTGCTAAATGATATAAATATTAATTATTTTATTACTAAGATAAAATATACTTTGTTATCATTTAAATTTGAAGAAATTGATTATTATGAAACTGGTTTTAAAAATACCGATGAATTACCACCAGATATTAAATTGAAGGTTGAAAAAGAGGTTAAACAAATTGTAAAAGAATTAAATGAAAATAGATATCAAAAAAGTATAAATATTTTAAATGAAAGTTACAATTTAAATGATAATGATTATGACCAAATTATAAATATTATAAAAAGCTTTCCGTCAAACTATTCAGGGTTAAAAGCTAAGGGATTTGTTGCAGCAATACTCTATCTGTATTTTAATGAGATAAGAAATATTGAATTTCCAAAAGATAAAATTGCTGATTTATTCAATATAAAAATTGCTACTTTAGATAAATGGGTTAGAGAAATTAGGGATATAATAATTAAGAAAGATATTTATTGACTTTAAAAAATTTATTATATACAATAATAAAAAAATATCTTGTGGTATTTGAGGACATGTATAATACTACACCCCTTACAGAGAGTTAAAGCATTAGCTGAGAGCTTTAATATGGAAGGAAGTATTGTATACCACCTCGTGAAATATACCGTTTATTGCTAATTGAGTGATAAATGAGGGTGGAACCGCGGAAGGAAAAGAAAAGTCTTCTTCCGCCCCTTTTGATTAGGGGTGAAGAAGGCTTTATTTTATTTTAAGGAGGTTTTTTTATGAGTATCAATATAACACTTAAAGATGGGAAAGTATTACAATTTGAAAAAGGTGTTAAAGCAATTGATGTTGCAAAAGAAATAAGTATGAGGCTTTACAAAGAAAGCCTAATTTGCAAAATCAACAATCAAGTTAAAGATTTAACAACTGAGATTCACCAAGATGCAGCAGTTGAATTTTTAAATTTTAATGATGAAGAAGGGAAAAAAGCTTTTTGGCATACAACATCTCATGTGTTAGCTCAAGCTGTCAAAAGAATTTTTGGTGATAAAGTAAAACTTGGCATTGGTCCTGCTATTGATAATGGATTTTATTATGACTTTGATGTGGAAGAATCAATAACAATAGACCTTTTATCAAAAATTGAAGAAGAAATGCAAAAGATTATAAAAGAAGATTTAGAAATTGAAAGGATAGAACTTTCAAGAGAAGAAGCAGTAAAACTTATGACTGAAAGAAATGAAACATATAAGGTTGAATTAATAAAGGATATTCCAGAAGGAGAAACAATTTCTTTTTATAAACAAGGAGAGTTTATTGACCTTTGTGCTGGTCCTCATCTTATATCAACTGGCAAGGTTAAAGCCTTTAAGTTGATTTCAGTAGCTGGTGCTTATTGGAGAGGAAACTCCAAAAACAAAATGCTTCAAAGAATTTATGGAATTTCTTTTGAAAAGAAATCAGAGCTTGATGATTATTTAGTAAAGTTGGAAGAAGCTAAAAAGAGAGACCACAATAAAATTGGTAGGGAGCTTGAGATATTTACAACATCAGATGTTGTTGGGCAAGGCTTACCACTTCTTATGCCAAAAGGAGCAAAGATTATTCAACTTCTCCAAAGGTTTATTGAAGATGAAGAAGAAAAAAGAGGCTATCAACTTACAAAAACTCCTTTTATGGCAAAAAGTGACCTTTATAAAATATCAGGGCATTGGGACCATTACAAAGATGGTATGTTTATAATTGAAGATGATGAAAATACATTATTTGCTTTAAGGCCAATGACTTGTCCATTTCAGTATATTATTTATAACTCAAGGCAAAGAAGTTATAGAGAATTACCAATTAGATATTCAGAAACATCAACACTATTTAGAAATGAATCATCAGGTGAAATGCATGGACTTATTAGAGTTCGACAATTTACTTTATCTGATGGCCATATAATTTGTAGGCCTGACCAGATTGAGGAAGAATTTAAAGGAGCTCTTGATTTAATTCAGTATATTATGAAGGTTTTAGGAATTGAAAATGATATATGGTATAGATTCTCAAGATGGGATCCTAATAATAAAGAAAAGTATATTGATAATCCAGAAGCTTGGGAAGTTACAGAAGCAAATATGAAAAACATATTAGATAGATTGGGAATAAATTATAAAGAAGCAAAAGGTGAGGCTGCTTTTTATGGCCCAAAGCTTGATATTCAGTTTAAGAATGTATATGGAAAAGAAGACACAATAATAACTATTCAAATTGACTTTGCATTAGCAGAAAGATTTGATATGACTTATGTTGATAGGGATGGAGAAAAGAAAAGACCAATTATTATTCATCGTTCATCAATAGGCTGTTATGAAAGAACACTTGCAATGCTAATTGAAAAATATGGTGGTGCATTCCCACTATGGCTATCACCAACACAAGTTGTTGTAATTCCAATTTCAGATAACTTTAATGAATATGCATCACATGTTTCTAAAGAACTTAAGAAGTATGGCATAAGAGTTGAAGAAGACTTTAGATCAGAAAAGGTTGGGTATAAAATAAGAGAAGCTCAACTCAAAAAGATACCATACATGGTTATAGTAGGTGAAAAAGAGGTTGAAAACCAAACTGTAGCTATTAGAGATAGGAAAAAAGGAGATTTAGGCTCTATACAATTAGAACAATTTATAAAAATGTTAATTGAAAAGATTAGTGAAAAGAGTATAGATTAAAGAATGGTGGGCCAAATTATCTTAATTTGGCCCATATAAATATATAAGGGGTGATAAGTTTGATTACATGGTTGGAATCAATTGAAGAAATTAATAAATTTTTAAGAGATGAAAATATTTTATTTCTATTTGACAAAAATACATTTAATATATGTGGAAAATTTTTCAAGAATGTAGAAAAACATATAAGAAAACTTATACTTCCTTCAAATATTCATGCAGATGAAAAAAATATTGGAAGGGTCTTTTTTGAGGTTTATGAGTATAATATTAGCTTGATATTTTCAGTAGGAAGTGGAACTCTTACAGACATTGCAAGGTATGTTTCGGCAAAAACTAATATAAAGTTTTTTTCCTTTCCAACAGCCCCATCAATGGATGGATATGCTTCATCAGTCGCTGCATTAACTATAGATGGTATAAAAACTACAGTTCCAGCAAAAGCACCTAATAGAATATTTATATATTTACCAATTTTAAAAGAATCACCCATGGAACTAAAAAGAGCTGGTTTTGGAGATTTGATTGGTAAAATTACTGCACTTTTAGATTGGAGAATATCAAATATTTTATTTGATGAAAAACTTGATGAAGATATTTTTAGTGATATGAAGCAAGCATATCTTGATACACTAAATAGCATAAGTTCAAATGACTTTGAAAAAAATCTGATTGATGGGCTTATAAAATCAGGGTTACTGATGAAAAGAATGGGGAATTCTCGTCCTGCTTCGGGTTCTGAACATCATATTTCACATTATCTTGAATATAAGGGTTATGACAATATATTCCATGGAATAAAAGTGGGTATAGCTACTATAATAATATTAAAGCTATATAATAGTTTTTTACATTTAAGCAAAAATGAAATAAAAAAACAAATAGGATATAATATATCATTAAATGAATGGCAAAAAGAAATACAAAAAGCATATCCTGATAATTATATCGAAATAATTAATGCAAATATTAATAGAATTAAGGTGTACAATGATGAAGGTTTTAGAAAACAAATTATTAACAAAATAATTGAAAAAAAAGATGAAATAGATGATAAAATAAAAGAGTCAATTATTTTGCTTGATAATGTTTATAAAGCATATGAAAAATTAGGTTTTAGTATTGAAAATACAAATATAAAAAGAGAAGATTTAATCAATGCTATTTTATATGCTGATAATATAAGAGATAGATTTACAATACTACAACTTCTTGAATTTCTTGGGTTTTTGAATATTGATTGGCTCGAGGAACATAGAATAATTTAATATGAAACCTGTTTTTGCATATTTATTTTTGGGAAAATATAAATTAAGGTAAACTATAAATTTAATTTTATGGTGATATTTATATGTTTAAGATACTAGTGGTTGATGACTCTGCATTTATGAGACAACTAATTAAGAATATTTTAGAAGAAACAGGTATTTTTGAGGTAACTGTTGCACAAACCCCATTAATTGCTCTTGATAAGATTCAAAAACAGCAGTTTGATGCTATAACTGTTGATTATGAAATGCCATATATGAATGGTATAGAGC
Organism: Caldicellulosiruptoraceae bacterium PP1; assembly: GCA_041320695.1. NCBI lineage: Bacteria > Bacillati > Bacillota > Caldicellulosiruptorales > Caldicellulosiruptoraceae > Caldicellulosiruptoraceae bacterium PP1. Next base: position 119,917 of record JBGGOQ010000006.1, read on the forward strand.
TTATAAAGTTAATCAATTTTCAATATAAAAATAGAATTATTATGATAAGTGCATATACCTATCCAGAAACTGCCATTACACTAGAAGCCTTAAATAGTGGTGCTTTTGATTATGTGTTAAAGCCTACAAGTTTTGAACAAACACAACAATTTTCTAATGAGATTGTTGAAAAATTAAAAGCTGTATGTCTAAAAAATAATACAGATGTTATACCTCAGCAGATTCCACAAAATATCAGATCAACATGGGATAGTATTTTAGGAAAGGCAAGAAAAGCTGAGATTGTAGGTATAGGAATATCTACAGGTGGTCCTCCCGCTTTAGAAAGGATATTTATAAATATCCGTAGGGATTTTCATCTGCCTATTTTGATTGTTCAGCATATGCCACCAAATTTTACAAAAGCTCTTGCTGAAAGGCTAAGTGCTTTATCTCAATTATGTATTAAAGAGGCAGAAGATAATGAAGAGATTAATAGGGGATGTGTATATATTGCAAAAGGTGGGTATCACTTAGCTGTAGAAAATAGAAATGGGAAAAAATATACCAAGCTACTAGATACTGAAAAGGTTACAGGGCATAAACCATCTGCAAACGTATTGTTTTCTTCAATAGCTGATGTATATGCAAAAAACTCAATTGGTATAATTATGACCGGTATGGGTGGAGATGGTTCTGATGGTTTACTTGAAATGAGAAATAAAGGGGCTCTTACCATAGCTCAAGATGAAAAAAGTTGTGTAGTTTTTGGTATGCCCAAGGTAGCAATAGATAAAGGAGCTGTCGACATTGTATTGAGTTTAGAAAGTATTATTGAATTTTTAAACTCTATATGAATAAATAATAACAATATTCAAAATACATAATAAAAGCCTATTTTATAGGCTTTTATTTGTTTTTTCAAAGGTTACATAATAAAAAAAATATAAAATTATCTTGATAAATTTTATAATGAGTGTATAATTAAAACGTATAATTATTAAAGTTTTGAAAGGAGAGTTTTTATGAAGAAAAAAATAGTTGCAACATTACTAGTTATGTTAATTGCTATTTCATTATTACTTACAAGTTTTGCTCAAAATAGTTCTAAAAAACTTACAACATTAGACAAAATTAAATCAACAAAGGTTTTCAAAATTGGTATGGACGATACATTTCCACCAATGGAATACAATGATGATAACGGGAATATTGTTGGATTTGACGTTGATATGGGTAAAGAACTTGCAAAAAGGCTTGGTGCAAAAGCACAATTTATTAGTATTGACTGGAATGGTATTCAAACTGGATTAAAAGCAAAAAAATATGATGCAATTATTTCTTGTTTTAGTATAACAGAAGAAAGAAAAAAATCATTTAATTTAACTGATCCATATCTTTATATTAAACAAGTTGTTGCGGTAAAAGCTGGTGATAAATCAATTAAAAAACCAGAAGATTTAAAAGGCAAAAAAATTGCTGTACAAGCTAACACAACAGGTGATAATGCAGTTAAGGAGTTAAAGTTTATAAACTATGAAAAAGATGTAACACAATATGATAGAATCATAGATGCTTTTCATGAGTTAGAACTCGGAAGAAGAAATGCCATTGTTATTGACTCAGTTGTTGCATACTATTATAAAAGAACAAACCCAAAGAAGTTTGATGTAGCAAAGGTTGAACTTCAAAAAGAACCAGTAGGTATAGCAGTTAGAAAAGAAGATAAAGAGCTTTATAATGCAGTTCAAAAAGCATTAAAAGATATGAAGAAAGATGGTACATTAGCAAAGATATCTAAAAAATGGTTTGGTGAAGATATAACAAAGTAACAACTGAGGTGGACGATTTTGAGTGATAATATAATATTAAAATATTTTCCATTATTATTAAAATCAAGTGTTATAACAATTGAACTTACTGCAATTGCTGTTACAGTTGGACTTATTTTTGGTTTGATTGCAGCTTTATTAAGGATATCCAAGGTAAGACCACTTAAATGGATTGGAAGCTTTTATATCTGGCTTTTTAGAGGAACACCACTTCTACTTCAAATATTTTTTATATACTATGGGCTTCCAAGTTTCTTTCCATCGCTTACATTACCAGCTTTTGCAGCAGGTGTTATTGCACTTATTATAAATTCAGGTGCATACACAGCAGAGATTATACGTGCAGCTATTCAGTCAATTGACAAAGGACAATATGAAGCTGCTAAATCACTAGGGATGACATATGGACAAACAATGAGGCTTATAATAATACCACAAACCTATAAAAGATTAATACCGCCAATAGGAAATGAGTTTATTGCACTTTTAAAGGATTCATCACTTGTTTCAGTTATTGGTATGACAGAGCTTATGCGTGCAGCTCAACTTAAAGCATCAGCGACAGGTAGAGATGCTGAGATATATCTATCAGCACTAATGATTTATTTAGCTTTAACAACAATATTTACTGCAATTTTCAATTGGCTTGAAAAAAGGATGGGAAAATATGAGTAATGATAAGATGATAAAAGCCTACAATATAGTAAAATATTTTGGACATAATTTAGTATTGAATAAAGTTTCACTTGATGTTGATAAAGGTGAGGTTGTGGTAGTTATAGGTCCATCTGGTTCAGGTAAAAGTACATTTATAAGATGTCTTAACCATTTAGAAAAGATACATTCAGGATATATAGAAATTGACGGATTTGTAATAGAAGATAAACTAGAGGAAGGGCAACACAAAAAACATAAATCTCATGAAATAGCTAAATTTTGTTCACAAGTGGGGATGGTTTTTCAAAGATTCAACCTTTTCCCACACATGACTGCATTAGAGAATGTAACGGTAGCACCAATAAATGTAAATAAAATGCCAAAAGAAGAGGCCAAAGAACTTGGTATAGAGCTTCTAAAAAAGGTTGGATTAGAAGACAAAGCTAATTCATATCCTTCACAACTTTCAGGCGGTCAACAGCAGAGAGTAGCAATAGCAAGAGCATTAGCTATGAAACCAAAAGTAATGCTTTTTGATGAGCCAACATCGGCACTTGACCCAGAACTTGTTGGTGAGGTTTTAAATGTAATAAAAGAGTTAGCTGATGAAGGTATGACAATGATTATTGTAACTCATGAAATGGGCTTTGCAAAAGAAGTTGCAGATAGGGTTATTTTTATGGATAATGGTGTAATTATTGAAGAAGGAACACCAGATGAGATTTTTAATAATCCAAAGCAAGAAAGAACAAAATCATTTTTACAAAAGATATTGTAAAAGTAATTAAATTCTGATAAATTGAATATATTGAAGTGTATTTGGGCTGCAACATAATTGTTGTAGCCTTAATTTTTGATATTCTTGTTAGAAAGGATTTTGTTTATGACTAAAAGACAACAACATATTGCAGACTTACTATTACTTTTTGTAACATGTGTTTGGGGAGCTTCTTTTATTTTAATGAAACGAACTGTTGAAAGCTTAGCTCCATCACAATACTTAGCAATAAGATTTATTTTGGCTTCAATAATATTATTTATTATATTTTTTAAAAGAATAAAGACTATTAAAAGAAATGAGTTATTATATGGTTTTATAATAGGTATATTTTTATTTTTAGGAATGATTTTACAAGTTATTGGTCTTCAATTTACATATGCTTCAAAGTCAGCTTTTATAACAGGATTAACAGTAGTATTAGTTCCGATTTTTGTAGCAATTATTTTTAGGAAGCTACCTAAAATTAATGTATTTATTGGTGTTATTTTAGCCTTTTTTGGTATTTGGTTATTAAATGGTGCTAAGTTAAATGGTTTTAACTTAGGTGATACATTAACATTTATTTCTGACTTAGCTTTTGTTGCTCAAATTATTGCTATTGATGTATTTACTTCAAAAAAGGATATAAATTCAATTAACACTGCACTAATCCAAATATCAACAGCAGCAGTTTTGTTTACTGCGTTTAGTTTGTTTTTCGAAAGAAAACCACTAAATTTTGGATTATTTAATACAGTTTCAATAATAACAATATTAGTAACAGGTGTTTTAGGAACTGCACTTGCTTTTACAATACAGGTTGTAGTCCAAAAATATACAACACCAACACATACTGCATTAATTTTTTCGGCAGAGCCTGTGTTTGGAGCCATTTTTGCATCTATTATACCTTCTTCAAATGGACAGGTTGAAATTTTAAGCCTTATTTCTTACATTGGTTGTTTTTTAATATTACTTGGCAATTTATCGGCTGAATTTGAATTTAAGTGGAGTGAAAAAAGATGAAAATTACTTTTTTGGGTGGAGCAAATGAAGTTGGGGCATCATCATGTATTATAAATATTTCAAATAAAAACATATTAATAGACTCTGGAATAAGAATGAAAGAAGAAAAACTCCCTAACCTTCAACTACTTAAAGATTATGGTGGAGTTGATTTTGCATTAATATCACATGCTCATATGGACCACATTGGAAGCTTTCCTATTGTAGCACGTGAATATCCCAATGTTTTGTATTATGCAACTCATGCAACTAAAGACTTAATTAAGGTTCTTTTGTATGACAGCATAAAAGTGATGGACCTTTGGGAAGAAGAAATTCCACTGTATGCCGAAAAAAATGTTGAAAATTTCTTAGATTCAATAGTTACTTATTCTTATAATTTCACTTTTGAACCTATTGAAGGTATTAAAATTACCTTTTTTCCTGCAGGGCATATTTTAGGGGCTTCAATGATATTTATTCAAAGCCCTGAAGGTAGTCTACTTTATACAGGTGATTTTTCAATAAGTAAGCAGCTAACTGTTGAAAAAGCAAGTATTCCAAAAATAAAACCAGATGTTGTAATTTGCGAGTCTACATATGGAGATAGAATTCACACAAATAGAACTTTTGAGGAAGAAAGGCTTTTTTTAGCAATACAAAATACAATAAAAAATGGTGGTAAGGTTTTAATTCCAGCTTTTGCAGTAGGTAGAGCTCAAGAGATTATATTAATATTAAAGAACTTTATGAAAAAGAAAAAAGAGAAATTCAATATATTTATTGATGGAATGGTAAAAGATGTAATTAGAATATATGAAAGAAACCCTAATTATATTAGCTCTCGATATTCAAAGCTGCTTCTAAAAGGTGAACAAGTTTTTAGAGGTGATAATGTTCTATTTATAGAAAATAAAAACCAACGTGAAAAGCTTTTATCAACAAATGAACCATGTGTAATTATCTCAAGCTCTGGGATGTTAACTGGAGGTCCTTCAGTTCTTTATGCCAAAAGTATTATATCTAATGAGAAAAACCTAATTGCAATAACTGGCTATCAAGATGAAGAATCTCCTGGAAGAAAACTATTAGAACTTACAGAGGACTTAAGTGAGAAAAAGATTGAATTTGATGGAAATATATATGATGTAAAATGTAAGGTTGATAAATTTGGTCTTTCTGCTCATGCTGACAGAACTGAGATTTTAGGTTTAATGCAGGTATTAAAACCAAAGAATATTATTTTTGTTCATGGGCAGGGAGAAGCAATAAATGAGCTTTCAAATATGGCTATAAAAGAACTTGATGCCTTTGTTTTAATTCCAAATAACTGCGAATTAAATTCAATTCAAGTTGAAAAACCAAGAAAACAACTAACCTATTTTAATGTAAAAAGACTTCAAAAAGATGACCATATTAATAGCTCTAATATTTATGAACTATGGCAATATCTTGTGTCACAAGGTCAAGTAGGTAATCATATAACATCTGAACATGCTATTACAATTTGGAATGGATATAAAGAGATTAATAATGATGAATCAAAACGTGTATTTGATATATTAAAAGAAACACCTTATTTTGAGCAAAATCACAAAAGACCATATTTATTTAAGATTTTATCAATTCAAGAGGTTGAAGAAAAAACAAAGCCTAAACTTATGGAACAGAACACTTTTAGAAATAAGGCTATTGAACTTTTTGAAGAATATGGACTATATAAAGTAAGTTTCGATGTTGCAAACAACTCTGCCACATTATTTTTTAATTATCCTAAGATAGCAGAAGAATTGATGGATAAAATAGAAAAATTACAAAGTGAAAGCCTTTGGGATATAAAAATAAATCAGAATATAAACTTAAATTATGCCAATAAAGAGATAACAGAGTTATGCAATAAATATAATATTGTTCCTTTTAAGATATCTTATAATCCAATTTCACAAATATTTTTAGTAAAGATTGAGAAAGAAAATCCTAACTTAGAAATAATTGCTGATAGATTCTATCAAAAATCAAGGATTAGAATTGAATTTGACTATCCAAAACAGAAACAAGAGATTTTTATAGAACAAAATAGTGATAAGATGGAACAAAACAAGGCATTAACATTAATAGAGATTGAATTTGAAGATAAACCACATAAAATCTACAAAAAGAGCATAAAAAATAACGGTCAATATATTGAGGTAAGCTTTATCTCACCGCAAATTGGAAATAGATACTTAAACCAAATAAAAAAACTACAAGAAAAGACTGGTTGGTCAATTGAAATATCAGAAAGCATAAATCAAAATGAGATATCAAAGATCATCTATGAAATGTTTAATCGGTTTAATATTGTTTTAGCTAAGAATCCAAGCTTTCTACCTCACCAGCTAAAATTTGTCGCATATACTACACAAGAGATTGATGAAGATTTAAAAAGATTAATTGAAGAAGAATTTATTGAAAAAACAGGTTTAAAAATTGACATTATAAAGAAATGAAAAATAAATGAGGCTATCCATCTGGATAGCCCTTTGTTAAACTTCAAATCTACTTTTAATAATCTCAATAGCCTTTTCTTCATCTTTTTGTTCTATCAAGTAGGATATATCAACCTCGCTAGTTGTTACCATTTTAAGTTCTACCCCTGCATCAGCAAGTGCTTGAAAGAGTGATGCAGCAACACCGGGGATATCTCTCATAGCCTCTCCATAAATTGAGAGCTTTAAGAGGTTTGATATGATATCAATACGAAGATTTGGTATATCCTTTTTAAAGTTGCTAAGAGCAATTATAGCCTTAGAAACATTCTCTTCATCCAAACTGAATGAAAGATTGACATTTCCTTTATACGGTGCAGTTTGGCTAATCATATCAATGTTAATATTATTTTTTGCAATTTCATTAAAGATTGAAGCAATCAAATTAATATTATTAGGAACATTATCAAGTGTTATCATAGCAACATTTGGATAAATATTAAGATTAGTAATAGGCTTCAAAAATAACACCTCACATATAATTAATTAAGTCGCTCATATTATATATACCCGCTTTTTGTTTAGTAATAAACTTTGAAGCGTTTAAAGCACCATAAGCAAAGATTTCCTTTGACATTGCTGTATGTTTTATCTCGATAATTTCATCTTGTCCAGCGAAAATAACACTATGCTCACCAACAATAGTTCCGCCTCTGATTGAATGAATACCTATTTCAGAAACATTTCTTTTTTTTCTCTTATTATGTCTATCATAGATATATTCAAAGCTATTATTTGCAACCTCATTTATTGCATCAGCAAGCATAAGTGCTGTACCTGATGGTGCATCTATTTTTTGGTTGTGGTGTTTTTCAATTATTTCAATGTCAAAACTTTTGCCTAAGGTTTTATATGCCTTTTGAATAAGATTCATAACTAAATTTACACCTAATGACATATTATAAGACCAAAAAACTGGTATATGTTTTGAAGCCTCAATTATTTTTTCCTTTTGTTCAGAACTAAATCCAGTTGTTGCAACAACTATAGGTTTTTTCATTTTAACTGCATAATCTAATACCCTTAGGGTTGCCTCTGGTATAGAAAAGTCTATTATACAGTCAAAATCAATGTTTATTTGGTCACAATTAGAAAATACTGGGTAATCAAAATTCCTTGTTTCATTAATATCAAGACCTGCAACAATTTTTATATCTTCAAAGTTTAATGCAGCAGTTGAAACAACTTTACCCATTTTTCCATTACAACCGTTTAGTAATACTTTTAACATTGGTATTCTCTCCATTTCAAAACTATTTTTAATTGACAAGTTTTATACCATAATCTAAAAGAGCTTTTTTAAGAATTTCTTTATTTTTTTCAGACATAGGAACTAATGGCAATCTTGGTTTTCCTACATTAAAGCCCATCATGTTAAGTGCTTCTTTAACTGGTATTGGGTTAACCTCAATAAATAAAGCCTTTATTATTGGAAGTAACTTAAGTTGTAATTCTTTTGCTTTTTTAATATCACCATTTAAGAAATATTCAACAATATCATGTGTTTCATTAGGCAAGATATTTGCAAGTACTGATATAACACCTATGCCACCTAAAGAAAGTATGGGAACAATTTGGTCATCATTTCCTGAATAAATGTCAATATCTGGACAAAGTTGAGCAATTTCAGCTATCTGAACAATATTGCTACTTGCTTCCTTTATTGCTCTGATGTTTGGTATTGTACTTAATTCTTTTACTGTTTCAGGTGTTATATTAAGACCAGTTCTTGAAGGAACATTATAAAGTATTATTGGTATTGAAACCTTTTCAGCAATTTTACTAAAGTGAGCTATAAGTCCTTTTTGTGTTGTTTTGTTATAGTATGGTGTTACGTGTAAAAGCCCATCAGCACCTAATTCTTGAGCTTTTATTGATAGCTCCACTGCATGCTTTGTATCATTGCTGCCTGTTCCTGCAATTACTGGCTTTTTTCCTGCAACTCTATCTATAACAAATCTAATAACTTCTAAATGTTCATCATCTGGCATAGTAGAAGGCTCACCAGTTGTTCCACAAACAATTATTGCATCTGTCTTACTTTCAAGATGAAAGTCAACCAATCTTGCTAAAACTTCATAATCAACAGATTCATCATCTTTAAATGGAGTAATTAAGGCAACACCAGAGCCTTTAAAAAGAGACATTTAAAATACCTCCTAAATAAAATAATACTCAATCAACTTTTGAGCTATCTGAACAGCATTGGTTGCTGCTCCTTTTCTAATGTTATCAGCAACAACCCAAAGATTAACGCCACTTTCAACGCTTTCGTCCCTTCTAATTCTACCAACATAAACCTCATCATGACCAGATGCATTTATTGGCATTGGGTAAATAAGCTTTTCTGGGTCATCTTCTACAATTACGCCTGGAGCATTTCTTAAAATTTCTTTTAATTCTTCTAGATCAAATTGCTTTTCAAACTCAACATTTATTGACTCACTATGACCATTAACAACAGGGACTCTAACTGTTGTAGCAGTTATCTTTAATGAATAATCGCCAAGTATTTTTTGTGTTTCGTTAATCATTTTCATTTCTTCTTTTGTATATCCATTTGGTAAGAATACATCAATGTGAGGTAGAACATTTCCTGCTATTGGATGTGGGAATTTCTTTGGTGCTTCACCTTTTATACCATTTTCAAGGTCAGCAACACCTTGTTGGCCAGCTCCAGAAACAGCTTGATATGTTGAATATACTATTCTCTTGATTTTATATTTGTCATGTAATGGTTTTAATACAACAACTGCTTGAATTGTTGAACAGTTAGGATTTGCAATAATATTTTTATGCCACTTAATATCATCAGGGTTTACTTCTGGGACAACTAACGGAACATCTTTTTCCATTCTCCAAGCACTGCTATTATCAACAACAATACATCCTTTTGAAGCTGCTATTGGAGCATATTTTAATGAAACTGATGCACCAGCTGAGAAAAGTGCAATATCAATGCCTCTATCAAATGAGTCTTCCTTTAGTTCTTCGATTACATATTTCTTTCCCATAAACTCTACTTCTTTTCCAGCTGATTTACTTGATGCAAATAAAAAGTATTCACTAACTGGTAAATTTCTTTCTTCTAAAACCTTAAGAAATGTTCTTCCAACTAAACCTGTGGCACCTACAACTGCCATTCTAATTTGTTTTTTCAATGACAAAACCTCCTCTTAAAAATAAAATAAAAAAGCTGGGGTATAACCAGCTTCTGTTAATATATTAATGTTGTAAAAATAATACAACACTATATATTAACAGATAGCGCTCCATCATAAAAGATGACAGTAGTATGGATATTCTCCATACTCCCAGGAGATTTTTTAAGGAAGTGAAAAATCTCCTTCGGCATCTTTTCCTTTCTGATAAGAATCATATATGCTTCCTACATATCATCTTATCATACTCTTAAAAGATGCACCTCTATCTATTAATATACTATTCACATTTTTGATATTTTGCTTACGTTTATATAATAATACCATTAGTGTTATTATAGTGTCAAATAAATTTTTAGTTAAAGCAATGTAAGAACTAAAGAGTATCCCCCCAGTTTTGCAGCAAATTTTAGAATAAGGTAGTCCGAAATTATTAATAGAACTGATGATTTCGGGTATTTTTATTTTGTTTTTTGTCAAAAATTAGTAGACAAATGTATGCTATTGTGATATAATATAACTATCTTTGTTAATTGTGAGGTATCGTTTTATGCATTTGAGTAAAATTAAAAATAAAAAAACTGGTCGTATTTATTTATCTATCGTTCAAAGCTATCGTGATAGCATTACTAAAAAGCCTAAGCATATTACTATTAAATCTCTTGGCTATCTCGATGAACTTCAAAAACAGTATGAAGACCCTATTGCCTTCTTTACCGAGGAAGTTCGAAAAATGAATGAACAAAATGTTACTGATAATTCAACAATATCTTTTTCTATAAATAAAGATGAACGTATTTCTGTTGATTCTACAAATCGAAAAAATTTTGGTTATGCAGCATTAAGTAAAATTTATCATGAGCTTAAAATTGATTCTTTCCTCAAAAACCGTCAAAGGCACACCAAAGAAGATTATGATGCTAACGCAATTATGAAACTCCTTGTATTTTCTCGTTTGCTTTACCCTGCTTCTAAGAAAAAAACTTATGAAAATAGAAATGTGTTCTTTGAGAATTTTGACTTCTCTTTAGATGATATATACAGATGCCTATCTCTTCTTAACAAATATAAAGATGACCTTCAACTATGGATTCATGAACACATAAAGGAAAAATACAATCGTAATACCAATTTGGTTTACTATGATGTAACTAATTATTACTTTGAAATTGATGAACAAGATGAACTACGCAGAAATGGAGACTCAAAGGAACATCGTCCAGATCCTATTGTTCAAATGGGCTTATTTATGGATACTAACGGAATTCCTATTACATATAAGCTTTTTCCTGGTAATTCACCAGATAAAACTACTTTAATTCCAGCATTAAGAAGAATTCAACATGATTATTCTTTGGGCAGAATTATTGTTGTTGCTGATAGAGGTATAATTACTGGAGATAACATCTGGTATACTTTATCAGATGGTAATGGATATGTATTTAGCTATTCTGTTCGTAGTGCTGATAAAGAATTCAAAAACTTTGTTCTTAATGAAAATGGTTATGTTAACAAAGGAGATGGTTTTAAGATAAAATCAAGGCTTTATCCAAGAGAAATACTTGTTACTACTACCAATGGGAAAAAGATGAAAAAGGTTGTAGATGAGAAACAGGTTGTTTTTTATAGTGAAAAATACGCTTTAAAGGCTAAATATGAGCGTGCTGCAGCCATAGAAAAAGCTAAAGACTTAATTAAAAATCCAACTAAATATAATAAATCTACATTGTACGGTGCCGCAAAATATGTAAAAAATCTTGCTTTCGATGAAGATACTGGTGAAATACTTGAAAGTGTACAACAACATTTATTGTTTGATGAGGAAAAATTACGAGAAGAAGAAAAGTATGATGGGTATTATGCTATTGTAACCAGCGAATACAAGGAATCTGATGATAAAATTATTGAGATATATCGTGGACTTTGGAAGATAGAAGAATCATTTAAGGTAACAAAGAGTGATTTTGAAAGCAGACCAGTATATTTATCACTTAAAGAGCATATAGAAGCACATTTTCTTACATGTTTTGTAGCACTTGTAATAGCAAGATTGCTTGAATATAAGTTGCAAAGTAAATATTCAGTATCAGCTATTCTTGAAAGTTTGAGCAAAGCTTCTTGTAGTCACATACAGCATAATTACTATTTATTTGACTTTTACAATGAGATTCTTTCCGATATTGGTGTAATATTGGATATTGATTTTGGAAAAAAATTTATGACACTTGGTGAAATTAAAAAAATTTTAGGTGAAACTAAAAAATCTTAATTTTTCACTACATAAATATGACAATTATAAAGAGCCCATAACCTTGTATTATCAATAGGTTAAGGGCTCTTTTTATCTTCATTTACTGCAAAAGTCAGGATATAATAATACCACTAGTGTAAAACGACTGTCAAATTATTTTTTAGTTAAGTTCATTTTGAAAAAGTGTGTCATTTAATATTTCGATTTAGGAAAAATAATTTATATGAAAAAGTTCTATGGATGCTATTTTTTATATGAAAAATATTCCATCGTTCTTATTAATATTTAAATTAATAAAATTTAAATTTTATAGTTTGATCATAAAAATATACTATATAGATACAAAAAATATATAATGACAAGATAATAAAAGAAAAACAAAGTAAATAAAAGAAAAAGTGTTAATTATATAGAAAAATCAAAAAATATAAAAAAAAAAAAAAATAAAATAAGCATAAAATAAGAATTGACACAAAAATAATGATTTAATAGAATTAACCTAACAAATGGAAATATAGTAATACATATTATTTATAAGATATATTTAATAACTCATAATTTATATTACATATGTGGCTATATTGTTTGTTTTTTCATAAGAATATTATGCATGATATATCTTAATTTGCATTAACATAATTTCATCTTCATACTGAAAACAAAGCAATATTGTTTTATGTTTCTATATAATTAATAGAAAATCCTTTTTTAATTACATCTCTCAATATTCGCTATTAATAATGAATATTCAAAATAAAAAATATAAATTTGTTGTATCTCTATTTAATATCAATAAATTATATATTAAAAAATGTAATTTTTTTATTATATATTTTGATTAATAAAGATAATTAATAATTGGTTTTTTACAAATTTATTAAATATTATAGTCATGCTGCAAATTTGTTGATATATTATACATTTATTTAAATTTATTCTTGTGTTTTATATAAATAGTATTAGAATGAGTATGCTATATGAAAAATTTTTTGAATAATTAATTGATATTATAAAACAATAGTTTAAGGTAAACATTTAACAATTATATAAAATTGGAGGGAATAATATGGATTTGATTAGTTATGAGATTAAAAAAAATATATTTTATTTGCCAACAAAAGGTTTAGTAATAATATTTAAAAATAATGTTAATAAAATAGAAAAAATAAGATTAATGAGAGATATATCTAAAGAATATGGTAATATTTTTGAAATGGAAACTTTACCTAAAATTAATGAAGTGAAATTTAGAGCTAATTATATAGTAATCTTTCCAACCTCAAATTGTAATTTAAAATGTGTATATTGTTACTATGAATCTGGAGGAGAAAATTCTATACAATTAAGCGAAAAACAAGTTGATAATATATTGAAAAAACTAGTACAAAATAGCATTTTATTGTCACGAGGTGAAGAAAGAAAAAGAAAAATGACATTAATGATTGCTGGAGGTGGGGAACCTACATATAACAAGGAATTTTTCTATTATATTGTTGAGAGATTTAAAGATTTAGCTAATAAATATAATATAGAAAAAGAATTATATCTTATAACTAATGGTATTTTTGATTATGATATAGCAGAGTATATATTAAATAACTTTGATGGGGTTCAAATTTCTTATGATGGATTGCCAGAAATTCAAAATAAAAATCGCCCCACACTAAACTGTAAAAATTCTAATGAGATTGTTGAGAAAAATATTGAATATTTTGATAAAAATAAATTTAAATATCATATTAGATCAACATTATTACCAAGAGATTTTAAAAAAATACCAGAAATAATTGATTATTGCTTTACTAAATTTAAGAATTTATCATTGATTAATGTTGAACCAGTATTTAACAAAGGTAGAGCTGAAAATATGAATATATTGTCTTATAATAATAAGTTAGATTTTATTAATTCTTTTGAAGAAGCATGGAAATTGATTTATAAAAAGAACTACAAAGGAATAATAAAAACTCATTATTTACAGGCTCCATCTGGAAAACAATATTATTGTTCTTCAAGCATAGGAAAAGGCTATTATTTAAACGAAGAAGGATGGATAATGAGTTGTTCTGAAAAATTACCTTTATCTGATTATGCAATTGGCTTTGTAGACAAATTAGATATTAAATATGTTAAAACTTCTCAACAATATTTTTTACCTCATGAAGAATTGATTAATTCATGTAAAGCATGTTTTGCTTTCTTTCATTGCAAGGGAGGATGCCCCATGCTAATAAAAAAAGATAAAAATGGACTAATAGATGAGGTAAGTAGAGCAAGTTGTGAACTAACAAGGAATTTTATTGAAAGGGCAATAGACAATTTTTTGAAAAAAGAAAAATATTGTGAATATAAAGCTGAAGAATATAAAATATCTGATGAAAAAAAAGGTTTTATTGAGAAGATAATAAAAGTATTTATTGAATAGTGTAAAATGAGTCTTGCATCGTGCCTTTTTTAAAAATATATATTTATTTATTTTAAAAAGAAGGGAGGAATAAAATTGATAAAAGAATATGTAAAGCCAATGATTGAAGAAATAACAGAAGATGAATTATTAGCTTTTGAAGCAGATGCACTTTCTTGCAGTTTCTGCAAACCTATCTGTAATTTTTGTGGTGTAAATTTCTGATATTAAATTTATAATATAAAAAAAGAATAATCGGATTTAATGAGGCAGATGCAGGGCTCTATATAAAATTATTAATAACATTGTAGTGAAAAATTGAAAAAGTAAAAATCAAATCCAAAAGGAGGTTGTTAATATTGTATACTAAAAGTCCTGATATAATTGAAAATGAAATAGAAAATGAAATAATTATATTTGATAATAAAAATAAAAAATACTATATGCTTAATGAAATAGCAACTATTATATGGAAAAAAATATTTGATATTAGTGAAACTAAAATATTAGCTGAGTATATCTATAATTTAATTGATAATAAAGAAAATTTAAATATTAAAAACATTGAAGATGATGTACAAAGTACAATAAATACTTTTATTAAAAATAAACTGTTACTAAAAGAAAAGAATGAATTATTAAATATTAGCTCTGAAAATAACTAAAGGAGAATATAATTAAGAAAATGAAAGCTAAAAAAAGAGATGGGTTTATTAACTTTTATGAAAACGAATTTATCTCATCTAAGGTTATGATAATATTGTTTTCAGGATTATCATACATAATAAGCATAATTGTTTACATAAAAGCAGAAATAATAAGAAATATAATTGATTTTATGGGCAAAAATGATATCCAAAAAAGGATATCTTGGTTATGTACATTAATTATATTAGTTTTTATAATGGAATGTTTATTGAAATATTTGTATATTAGGATTAAATATAAAGTAAAATTTGATATACTTCAAATGGCTGAAGAAAAGTTGGTAAAAAGAAATAGTTTATGCCAAAAATGGATAGATACTGAACTACAATTAACTGATAAATATAATATAATCAGAGATGAGCTTGAACAAGCAACGGATGAATATTTAAATACTTTTGTTCTTATTTATTCTAATATATTTTCATTGCTCACTGGTATTATATACTCATTAAATATTAGTATAAATGTTACAATTGTTATATTAAGTTTATGTGTTGTTTTTCCAATCATAGGTTTTATAATAAAAGATAAAATAGAAAAAAATCAAATAAATGTAGTTGTTAAAACTGGAAAATTCAAGAATTTGATCATAAATATGATAGAAAATATTGAAGTAATCAGATCTTTTTTGAATATAAAAAAATTATTACTATATATAGAAAATGAAAACAAAAATCTTCAAAAAGAATACATTAAAAATCAAAAATTATTTTCAATGGTAAATTCATTCCAAAACATGGTTAGTTATTCATCAATTGTATTTATAATAATTGCTTCTATGTTTCTAATATACAAAAAAGATATAAATATCGGAGATATCTATGCTTTATTAACTGTTGCAACAACAATTAATAATAAAGCATTCGTTCTAATTAATAGTTTTAATAGGATTCCTATTATAAAAGGTTTAATGACTCGAATTTTAAATTATTATAAACTTTCTATTTATGAACCTAAGATTTTTAAAGAAGATATAAAAGAAAATATAGATAAAAATATTTCTATTAAAATTAACGGAATATCTTACAAATATAAAGACAAAGATGCATATGTACTTGATAATTTTTCAAAAGTATTTACAAAAGGGAAAGTTCATGTTATTACAGGTGAATCAGGATGTGGGAAGAGTACGTTACTTAAACTGATTGCTAATTTATTACCAATAGAAAAAGGGACAATAGAGGTTTTTGGTTATGATATAAGTATGGTAGATAGAAATAAATTATGGGACTATATTGAATATATTCCGCAAAATTTATACTTTATTGATGGGACAATAGAAAAAAATATTACTTTATTTCAGGTGAGTGATAAAGAAAGATTAAGTAAAGCTTTAAAAAAATCTTGTTTAGAAAAAACTATTGAAAGATACAAAGAAGGAATTAATACTAATATATTATCGGATGGATATCCTCTTTCAACAGGAGAGAAAAAGAAAGTATGTTTGGCAAGAGCAATATATAATGAAAAACCTATTTGGCTTCTTGATGAAACAATAAATGGTATTGATATTGTTGATACACAAATTATAGTTAAAAATTTAAAAGACTTAGCAAAAGAAAAGAATTTGACAATAATTATTGTTTCACATAATCAAGATCTGATTAAGATGTGTGATGAAATTCATCCATTTTTGATTGCCAGAATGGAGGCAGAAAGTAATGTTACAAAAAGTACTTAATGAATTAAAATACTTGTACAGCAGGTATTATAATGATTCAAGTTTAAGAATGACACTTTTTGTTTATACTTTACTTTATATATTTGTCTATTGGATGGGTACTTACCTTTATTCTTTTTTTAGTAAAATTTTAATGGATAATTTACACCTGAGAAATACAGAAAAAATGATGATGTTATCTTCATTATGGATTTTAATAATAATAATTATGACTTTATTATTGTATATATTTCCTATTTATTCAATAAAATCAAATTATAAGGTATATTATATTTTATTATCAAAAATATTTATTAAACTTATTAAAACACCATTTAATGTATACATCTCAGTATTTTCGAATATTACAGACATACTTCAACGTATGATAAACGATTTAAACAATATTATAAATGCAAGTTTTAGAATTGTTAATTCAATTACAGGTATTGTTATATTGTTATTTGTAACTATTTGGGGACTTATTATTTCTCCATTTGTAATGATTTTTTTAATTATATGCTCAATATTCCAAATATCAGTTGAAAATATTTTAAATAATAAAATTGAAAGTAGTATTTCAAATCAAAGAAACTTACAAACAGATACTTTTCAATTATTATATAATTTAATTATTAATACTGAAACACTTCTTATTAATAAAGCTTATTTTAAATTATTTGAATTATATAAAGAAAAAAGAAGAGAATTGTGGAATGTAAATAAAAATATTGAACTAATATATTTTAAAAAAGATGTGGCTATTAACTTTATTAGTTTATTTGTTGATGTGGGAATTTTGGTCATTTTGTATTTTTTAGGTATCAAAAATTTTATATCAATATTTTTAGCTAGTATGTTTCTTTTTAACGTGTGGAAAAATTCATTTAGTTCTTTTAGTAATCTATTATTAATTCTTTCTCAAACAAAACCTTTTTTAAGAAGATTAGATAACTTAATGAGTTATTCTTTTGAAGATTATGATAAATTAGATGTATTTTTTATAAATGGGAAAGAGAAAAATGATAATATTATTGAAATGGAAAAAGTTTATTTTGAAATTGGAGAAAGAGAAATTTTGAAAAATGTTAATCTATGCATAAAAAAAGACGAAAAAATAGCTATAATTGGAAAAAATGGCAGTGGAAAAACAACTTTATTAAGATGTATGATGGGTTTAAATACACCAACAAGTGGAAAAATAAGATTAAATGGTATAGAACCTCTTAAGATTCCAGTAGAAGAAAGAATAAAGTTATTGAGCTATATACCTGCTCAACCACAGTTATTTGCTCTTACAATAAAAGAGAACATTAATTTGGGTTGCAATAATGATATTGACGATAATAAATTAAATGAATTATTTGATAATATGTATTTGAGAGATTGGATTTTAACTCTTACAAATGGAATAGATAGCGATTTAAATGTTAATGCACAAAACATTTCTGGTGGTCAAGCACAGAGACTTTCAATTATAAGAGCTTTGATTGAAGATAGAATTATAGTATTTGCTGATGAGCCTGCATCGATGTTAGATGAAAGTATGTCTCAAAAAGTTTTTGATTTTATTATTGAAAAAAGTAATACATTTGTTTATGTGACACACAAAATAGAACAAGTTATGAAGGCTGATAAGATTATATTAGTAAACAATGGTGAAGTAAGTATTTTAAACAAAGATAATGATTTAATAAACTATTTAAATACGATTGATTAATATTTACTTTTGTATTGCATTGGAAGGTGAAAAATGAAATGGGTATTTCTACATTAGAACTCCATAAAAAAGCATATTATATTATTCAGAATAAAAAATATTTCTCTAATAAGGTTATCAAGGTTAAGGTAAGAGGATATAGTATGTTGCCTTCTTTAAAAGATGGAGATATGGTATATGTTCAAATTACTAATGATTTTAATTTAAATGATATTGTTCTTTCAATAGTAGGTGAAAAATTAATAATACATCGAATAATTGATATTAACGGTAATACAATTACAATGAAAGGTGATAATACAGCACCTGAAAATTTTGAAATCATTATTAGAGATAATATAATTGGAAAAGTTTTTGAAATTAATAAAAGAAATTTTTAAATATTGTAATACTAATAATTATTTAAATAATAAGAAATGATAGGGTGAATAATGTGAATAAAGTATATACTGAATTAACATTAAATGTAGAAAATAAAGTGGTGATTGAGTCAGATGAATATTTTGGACTTTTGATAAGAAATTTATATCCTATCAATTTAAGTAGATTTATTGAAAAGCCTATGAAAATTGACATTAAAATCGAATATGATGATGAAAATAAAATTATTTTTAATATATTATATAATAACAAATATATTTTTTATTCTTCACTTGATACTTTTTATTATAATTTATTATCCATTTTAGAAGATTATTGTACAAATTTACATAATGGAATAGCTATGCATGGTAGTGGTATAGTTTTTAATAATTATGCTTATTTATTTTGCCAATCAAGAAAGAGGGGAAAATCAACATTAGTTTGTGATTTACTTAGTGATTTAAATTGCTTATTTTTATCAGATGATGTGCTTTTTTTTAGAAACGAATACGTTTGTGGTTTAACTAATCCTATACGTTTAAGAAAAGTTAATATAGAGAATGTTAAAAAAAATGGAAGAATATGTTGTGAAACACTGGGAGAAGAGAAAATTTTTATTTATATTCCCGATAATAACTTCAATTATACTTATAGAGCTGTAGATAAGATTTTTTTTATCGAATATGATATCAACATAAATAATGAATGCATAAAACTTATGCCAACGAATTCTTTTTTTAATCTTATCAAGAATGTTAGAAAAAAAATAAATATGGAATACTTATATAAATGGGCATCAAATTTTCTAAAAGATCATGAAAGTTATGTAATAAAATATAATAACATAAATTATGCTAGAGAAATAATTAGCAAGCTTATAAATAATTAAATGTTTTAAAAAATATTATAAATGGAATTAATAATTATAATATAATATATAATTTATAAAATTATAACAACTATGTTAGATGAAGGGAGGTTTATTCTGCATCATTATGCCATCAATATCAAAGCAATTATATATTTTTATCAATTCTTTTATAAAAGAAAAAGAGTTATTGGAAAAATTTATATTTGAAAACAGTTTAGGAATGATACTAGTTGATTTTATAAAAAATATAAATAAATTATCATATTTTAAAGCATTAAAATTAATAAATAATCAAAAAATTATTAATGAACTTTTACTATCTGAATATAAGAATTTAAATAAAATTGCCAAAGAGAATGATATCAAATTAGTATTCCTTAAAGGTTTAGTAGAAGCATATGATTTATATCATAAGCCAGAAGTCAGACGTGTAAGTGATATTGACGTATTGATTGATATAGAAGATTTAGAAAAATTTATTTTAATTTTGAGTAGAAATAATTATAAGTATGTAGATAATAAACAAACTATAAATACTGATTATTTAAAGGAAAAAAATATAGATATATTATCAATGAAAGGAAATGCTCATATACCAGCAATTTATAAAGAAATTGTGGATGAACATTTACATAAATATAATATTCAAATAGATGTTCATGTTAGACTATCTCATAGTTATGAAGATGAAAAGAAATATATCAAAGAAGTATTAAATAGAGCAGGAAATTTTAATCTTGAAGGTGAAGAACTGAAGATATTAGAAATACATGATAGAATGCTTCATTTGCTTTATCATTTTGTAAAGGAATTTGCAGTAGTAGCATTAGATCAGATGTTACATGATGGAAAAGTCCCTAAATTAAGATTATGGCTATTGCATGATGTTGCATTATTGATAGAAAAGTATAATTACAAAATAGATTGGGAAGAAATAATTAAAAGAGCAAAAGACTGGGGAGTTATTGGCGAAGTATTATTTTCACTCAAATTAATTGATAGTATATATCCTAATAGAGTACCTGAAAATGTTGTTAATAAATTAGAACGTATATATGAAAGTATTGAGATTAAAGAAGGGTCAGGTATAAGAAAATTAATATTCAAAGAACTTACAAAATATGAACCAGCAACACTTATATTTTCAAATTTATTTGATATTGTATCACTCATAATTTCAAAATTAAGAAAAGGTTCAACATTAGAATGCAATTATGGGATAGATAGTGAAACAGAATTTGTTAAACTGAGTAATTATAGAATACATTTTAACGAAAAAGATGAAGATAATTTTAAAATCGAAAAAGTTCCATCTGATTTTTATGCAATGGTAGGAGCAAATTGGGATGATAAAAATTTAATATTGAAAATAAATGTATATGATGAATTTATTAAATTTAACAATAGTCGAAAGATATCTAATATTTTTATAGCAATAGGTGAATGCTGCGTTAAAAGTAAAGATGGTGAAGAGAAACCATATATCAGAAGAATTACTTTTGAGCCAGTTAACTCAAATGGAAAAATAAAAATATTGATGTGGAATACTATTAATTGGAAGGTAGAATTTTATGATGAGAGTAATTATGATCTTAAATGTTTTAAAGATGGATATTTATTGGAGATAAAAATACCTTGGAGTTTTCTTAAGATCGAAGCCAAACCAGAAAAAAGTATACTTTTTAGAATAGAAGTACAAAGATATAAAGAGGGACTTTCAATTATTGAAAAGCTAAGTTCAATAGGATATTATGACCCTATACGCGAGCCTACTTACATGAATGAATTAAAGCTTAGCAAATGGTAGTAAAATTTCTTATAATATGGAGGAATTAAATTATGCAATTTGGGTTATCAATTATTGCTGGAATTGGTATAACCATATTTGTATTAATTATCATTGTTCTTTCGATTTTATCAATTTTTGTTAAAGGGATTTTTGCTATTTTCTCATCTATGATTTTTATAGCTTTCTTTATTTTATTAGTACCAGTTCTAATATTTCTGATTTTTTTATTTATTTACTCTTCAAAACCAACATATAAAAAACTTTATGAAGATGATACTTTAATAGCAAAACATTCACAAAAAACTATGTGCATAGGTAGATTTCAAAAATCACCAACATTCAAATTTTCAAAGTTTTATGGAATTGAAACATTATATACAATTGAGGCAAAAGAAACCAGTAAAATCAAGATAGAATATACATTTGAAGTAGCAAAAGGAAAATTAAAATTAGTAGTAGTATTACCTGATAAAAGCGTAGTTAATATTATTGAAGGTTCAGCAAAAGGATACAAAGATATTTTTATACCACAAGGCAAAAGCGATATAAGAATTGTAGCTTTTGATGCAACTGGGGAAATTGATGTAAAAATTAATGAAAGTCAAGAAGGAGAAAAAGCTGAAATAACAAAATATTGAAATATTACGAATAATGGATATAATTAGTGTATAGTTAGATTTATTGCTTGCAAAAATGGAGGCAAGTTAAATGTATTACATTATATTAGCTTTTTCAATACTTTTAATAATTTATTGTATAATTAAACAAAAGGGAAATAATAAAAAAGATATAATAAAATTCTACTTAACAAAACTTATTACAATAATAATTTTATTAATTTTATTAACAATTTTATATGATAATTTAAAAATATAATTTTGTAGGATATTTTTATAATTATTTCATAATCCAATTAAATCAAACTATTAATTTAAATAAGACAAACGGTATAATGTCAAGGGGGTTTTTGAAAAAATTTATTAGATAATAAGGGTAAAAAAGGCAATAGAATACCGAACTG
>JBGGOQ010000007.1 GCA_041320695.1 Caldicellulosiruptoraceae bacterium PP1
TATTATATCTAAAAATGATAGAAATTTAAAGAAAATATTAATTTAATAGCATTTACCCTAACATAAGAAAAAAATATGATTTATTTATAAGGGTTTATACGGAAATTTACATATAGGAGGTTGGTATTTGTGCTTTCTAAAAGTGTTTTTAGATTCTTTTCAGTTATACTTATTCAGGCTATATTCTTTTCATTTGTTTTTGTGCCAAAAGTAAAAGCACAGGAAAGCAGTTCCATAATTATCAATCCAATAAACAACTTGAGTGAGGATTTTATAAGAGGCATGGACGTTTCAATGCTAAGCCAAATTGAAAAATCAGGAGGGAAGTTTTATGACAATGGTGAGCAGAAAGATTGCCTTCAGATTTTAAAAGATCATGGGGTAAATTGGATTAGATTAAGGATATGGAATGATCCAAAAGATGAAAATGGTATAGATGTTGGTGGAGGAAACTGCGACCTTCAAATGGCAATTGATATTTCAAAAAGAGCAAAAGCACTTGGAATGAAGGTTTTGATTGACTTTCATTACAGCGACTTTTGGGCAGATCCAGGTAAACAAACAAAACCAAAAGCCTGGGTAAACCTATCATATGAGCAACTAAAGCAAGCTGTTTATGATTTTACAGCAAATGCCATATCAAGCCTTAATGCAAATGGAGCAACACCTGATATGGTTCAGATAGGTAATGAACTTAACAATGGCTTTTTATGGCCAGATGGGCAAATATCAGGTAACAGTGCTGGAGGATATGATAAATTTGCTGAACTATTAAAACAAGGTATAAAAGCTGTAAAGGATAATGATCCCAATTTATCTGATCCAAACAAAAGAATAAAAATTATGATTCATCTTGCAAATGGCGGAACTAATAGCTTATATAGAACAGTATTTGATAACCTAACACAAAGAGGAGTAGACTTTGATGTAATTGGTTTATCATTTTATCCATTTTGGCATGGAACATTAAAAGATTTGCAGGTTAATATTAATGATATTTCTGAAAGATATAATAAAGAGATTGCTATTGCAGAAACTTCTTATGCTTGGACATTAAGTGACGGAGATGGTTTTGAAAACTCATTTGGGGAAGATGAAGAAAATTTTGGTGGATATAAGGCAACAATACAAGGACAGGCTAGTGCAATAAGAGATATTATGGAAGTTGTATCAAAAGTACCAAATAACAAAGGCCTCGGAATTTTCTACTGGGAAGGGGATTGGATACCAGTAAATGGTGCAGGATGGAAAACAGGAGAAGGGAATAGCTGGGATAATCAAGCTTTATTTGATTTTAACGGTAATGCTTTACCTTCATTAGATGTTTTCAACAAGATTTATTCAAATAATCCACCAACACCACTTACTATAGAAGAAATACTTCCTTCAAAAGTTACAACACCACTTGGTGAAATTCCTACATTACCATCAACAGTAAAAGTAATTTTCAATGACCATTCAATAAAAGAAGCAAATGTTACATGGGAAGATTATGACAAGAATCTATTAGAACAGTTAGGAGAATTTAATATAAAAGGCCAAGTTGAAGGAACAATAATTCAAGCTATTTGTAAAATAACAGTTAGTGGGCATAAAAACTATGTGAAAAATGCAGGCTTTGAAACAGGTAATTTTGATAATTGGGAAGCAACTGTTTTATCTGGTCCACAAAATGCAGTTAGAGTTGAGTATTCTCCAGGTAATAATGCTCATTCTGGAAATTATACAATGCATTATTGGGCTGCAACTGCATTTAAGTTTATAGTAAGTCAGACAATAACCGGATTGAATAATGGTGTTTATTCACTTTCGGTATATACACATGGCGGTGGCCGAGAAAATCAACTAAAGTTAATTGCAAGTGACTATGGTGGAGAGGAATTAAGTACATCAACCATCCATACAGGTTGGAGAGAGTTTAAGAAGGTTGTTATAAATGGAATAAAGGTTACTAATGGACAATGCAAAATAAGTATTTTAGTAGATGGTAACAGTAATAATTGGGGAAGCTGGGATGATGTAGTATTTACTGAGGATACCTCTTATGCGTCTATAAAATCATTACAATCAGTAAATGCAAATGGAGATTTTAATGCAACAATTGGTGTATATGATTTAAATGAAGATGCTACTGCAGCAGATATAGAAATTAATTATTCGGCTAATTTATATGATTTAATCGAAGTTCAAAACATAGATCAAGATACGCAAATAATTGATATTGAAAAAACTCAATCAGGTGTTAGGGTATTTGCTATTAATAAGAAAGGATTAAACAATAAAGATATAATAACATTAAAATTTAAAGCAAAAAATTTAACAGAAGATAAAGTAGGAAGTTTTGTTATAAACAAATTCGAGCTTGGAATAGCTCAAGATGGAAGAGTTATTGTACCAGCTCAGCTATCATCTATTAATATAAAGGTTAATGGAATTAAACAAACTGGTAATCAAAACAATAATACCAATAATCAAACAACAAATACTAACAATACTAACAATACCAGTAATCAAACAACAGCTATTCAAAATACACAACAGAATGATCAATCTAATGAAACAACTGAAAAAACTTATAAAGTAAACATAGGTAATAACAACAAAAACATAGTTATGGAAATAACACCTGAAAAACAACAAGAATCTTATAATGTAATAATAGAGCAAAGGATTATAGAAGAGCTTCAAAACAAGCTTAATAACAAAGAAAATATATCAATAAAATTAAATAATTCTAAGGATATTAAAGATATTAATATACAAATTCCAAAGGTAAATTTAGATAAAAATAAGATAGGCAATAAAATAGTAATTGATACACCTACATTAATAATTAATTTGCCATCTGATACTTTTATTGA
This sequence comes from Caldicellulosiruptoraceae bacterium PP1, assembly GCA_041320695.1. Lineage (NCBI taxonomy): Bacteria > Bacillati > Bacillota > Caldicellulosiruptorales > Caldicellulosiruptoraceae > Caldicellulosiruptoraceae bacterium PP1. Next base: position 2,862 of record JBGGOQ010000007.1, read on the forward strand.
TCAAAGCAATAATATTAGAATTACTAATATAGGTATAAAGAAAGAGGAAGCTCTGAATATAAGTGATTCCATAAAGAAACAGCTTTTTGAAAATGAAATATATAATATTGAATTTAAAAATGAAACAAATAAAATATCGCAATTTGATAAAGCAATAACAATAACTATACCTTTAGAAAAACAAGACACAGATTCTCAATACCTAACTATTTTAAGTATCTCAGATGATGGGAAGATGGAAATCATACCAAATGCAATCTATAATAAAGAAAATCAAAGTGTAACATTTAAAACACATCATTTTAGTAAATTTGCAATTATTAAAAGGTATAAAACTTTTGAGGACATAAAAAATATTGAATGGGCTAAACAGGCTATTGAGGTACTATGCTCAAAAGGAATCATAGATAATTACGATAATGATAAGTTCTTACCTGATAATCTGATTACAAGATCTGAATTTGTTTCAATGCTTGTAAAAGCATTTGGTTTTTACAGTAATTTTGAAGGTAATTTTGTTGATGTAGATAAAGACAATAATTATTATGACTATATAGGTATAGCTAAAAAAATAGGACTTATCAATGGTATTGGTAACAATAAATTTAACCCCAATGCACCAATCAAGCGAGAGGACATTGCTGTTTTAATTAAAAGGGCAGTTGAAATTGAAAAAGAAATGAGCCTAAAATCTAATAAAGCATTACTTAATTCTTATAAAGATAATAATAAAGTATCGAAATATGCAAGTGATGCAATATCCTTATTGATAGAGAAAAATATAATGACTGGCAATAAGGCTCAAATTATGCCTGATAGTTTAGCAACAAGAAAAGAAGCGGCAGTAATACTTTATAGAACAATAATGAATTTAAGATAGAAAGAGGTGATTAATAATGAATAATAAAAAAGTTATTGTATATGTTCTAACTTTCATGATTATACTGTTAAATTTAAATATTGTATTTGCTGATGATACAAACTATATACAAAATGGTAGTTTTGAAAATGATTTTAGCAACTGGACTATTATTCAAAGTGATAATAACCCATTATCAATAAAAACTAGTGATGTTAATGATGGAAGTAAAACACTTAGTTATTGGGCGGCTGATAATTTTCAATTTACTGTTTATCAGACAGTATATAATTTGCCAAAAGGTAAATATAAACTTAGTGTTTGGACACAAGGTGGAGCTAATCAAAGTATATTAAATCTTTTTGTTAAAGATTATGGTGGAGATAAGCTTACACAGCAGATTACTGATACTGGTTGGCGTGATTGGCATCAATGGAGTATTGAATTCACCCTAAAAACCAATAGCTTAACAATTGGTATTGATTGCAATGGAAATGCAGGTAATTGGGGGACAATTGATAAGTTTGAACTTGTAAAGCTACCTTCATCAGGGCAGATTGTGGGTATTAAAGATGTAAATATAACTGCTGCAAAGGCAAATAATCCTATACTTCCAAATACTGTAGATGTTGTTTTTGATGATGAGACTGAAGGAAAAGCTGCTTGTATATGGGAAAGTTTTGATGCTTCACTTTTACTAAATGAAAATACTACATTTTCTGTGTATGGGGCTGTATATGGCACTGATATCAAAGCAGTAGCAAATATAAACGTTCAACCAATAAAAGAAGTAAAAGCTATAAGTCCAATAAACATTACAATTAATGATACTTTTGAATTACCTAAAACAGTTCAAGTTGAATGCTATAATAGTGATATGATTTTTGTTAATGTTTATTGGGAGAGTATGGATAACAAAATAAACCAAAAGATAGGAAGCTATACTGTTATGGGAAGTATCTATGGAACTGATTTAAAAGCAGGTATTCAAGTTAATGTAAACTATAAAAACATGGATTTGAACAATGATACAAAATTTAATATTGGTGATCTTGCTATTGCAGCAAACTATTTATCAAAAGGTAGATTTGACTCTGATTGGGATAGTGTAAAGTATGCTGATATAAATAACGATGGGCAAATAGATACTAATGATTTAAAACTAATTGTCCAAAAAATAAAAGGAAAGATATAAACTAAAAGTAATAAAGAGGCTTGGTTCTATTGAACTTGCCTCTTTTTCTTTTATATTAACTTGTTTATTTATTATATTGATTATATTTTTATATGGTGTTATACTTTATTTCAATACTTTTTAATATAGGAGCTGAATAAAATGAGCATGATAACCTATACAATTGAGAATAGATTATATATTAATGTTACAAATAAATGTTCAAACGATTGTACATTTTGTATTAGGGCTACTGAAAAAGGGTTAGGAGAAGAATATGACCTCTGGCTCAAACATGAACCAAGTGTTGATGAGATTCTAAGTGAAATTAAAGAACCAAATAAATATGATGAGATTGTTTTTTGTGGATATGGAGAGCCTTTACTAAGGTATGATGTAGTAATCGAGGTTTCAAAAAGATTAAAAGAGATTTCAAATGTAAAATTAAGAATTAATACAAATGGCCAAGCTTCATTTATATTTAAAACAAATATCCCTAAATTACTATCACCATATATAGATGTAATATCAATTAGTTTAAATGCTCCAAATAAAGAAAGATATAATGAACTATGTAGACCATTTGATGAGGATATATATGATGGAGTTATTGAATTTATTAAAGATTCAAAAAAGTATATCAAAGAAGTTTGGGTTAGCGTTTTGGATATTTTGGATGAAAAAGAAATAAAAGAATGCCAGAGAATTGCTGATGAGCTTGGGGTCAACTTTAGAATAAGAAGATATGAGGGTTAACTTGTTTAAAATATACAAAAACATATAAGCATTTTTGTATATTTGGTTGATATTTAATATATATTGTTTTATAAAAAATTTAATAATTATAAATTAATCTTTATAAACTTTTGGTATTGAATGGTGTATACAAAAAACATATAATCAATAATGTAAAGCAAATGCGGACCAACCCCCCTTAAAATTTTAAAAGCTACATAAAGCTTTACAAGATTCATTTCCTCCTTTAATATAAAAAGCGGGCAGGATTTAAAAAATTTAAATCCTGCCCGCTCGTGCTTTTATGTAAAATTGTATATAATATAATATATGATTTTATTTGGGGATGAAACATGAAATTTTTTATTAATACATCAAATAAGGTTTACAAAAAAAAGAGAAATAAAAAAAGATTCCAATTTAAAAGAACATATATTTTATACATTTTTATAACTTGGTTAGTTTTGACTGTTGCAAGTTTTTTAGTGAGAGAATACATATCTAATTATTACTTTCATTTACAAATGAATAATATAAATATAGATGATAAACAAAGAATATTAATATTTGCACCTCATTGTGATGATGAAACATTATCATCTGCAGGGGTTATTCAAAGAGCAATAGCAAATGGCTCTGAAGTAAAGGTTGTAGTTATGACAAATGGTGATGGATTTACACGAGCAGTTGGTCAAAATACTGGTAAAATAAGGCTAAAACCCTATGATTATATAGAATTTGGGTATAGAAGACAAAAAGAAACAATTCATGCATTAGAGGATTTAGGTTTAGAAAGGAACAATATAATTTTTTTAGGATATCCAGATAGGGGATTAAGATATCTTTGGGAAAAATATTTTAATTCAAAAAATCCTTATTTAAGCAGTTTAACAAGAACAACAAGATCTCCATACAATAACTCATATCAGAAAAATGTTGAATACAAAGGCATTAATGTTGTAAATAATATCGAAAGTATTATATCATCATATAAACCTGATTTAATTATTTATCCTTATTCGAGAGACCAGCACCCAGACCATTGGGCTACATCTGCTTTTGTAAAATTTACACTACTTAAAATGGATTACAAAACAACAGAGCTTCAATATCTTGTTCATAGAGGAGACTGGCCAACACCTTTTGGGAAAAGAACAAATATGTTTTTAGTTCCTCCATTTAAACTTGCATTTACTGATACAACATGGGTTCAGTTTCCTTTGAATAATGAATTGTTAACAAAAAAGATGGATGCTATCTATGACTATAATAGTCAAGTTAGAGTTATGAGAAGCTTTTTAGAAGCATTTATTAGGCAAAATGAGCTATTTAGTTATTTACCAAACATTACTGCAGTAAGATATCAAGGTGATGATATCTTTTTAGATAAATATAAAGTACTTTCTGAACCTAATAAAGATTCAATACCTCTTATTTTTGAATCTGGTGCTGATATTGATGGAATTTTTATAGCACATAATGAACAAAACTATTATTTTGGAATTAAAATGTTAGGATCGACAAAAAGGCTTGTTGACTATTATATACATGCACGTTTATTTAATAGAAACAAATATATTGGCAGAATTTATATTAGAGTAACACCAGATAAGATTATCTTGGATAAGACGCTAACTGACAAGAAATTTACATTGCTAGGTACAAAGATACAAAGAAATAAGGAATTTTTAAAATTAATAGTTCCTAAAAAAGACTTTCTAAATGCTGACAAAATATTTATAAGTCTCAGAACTGAAATTTTAGGAAGACAATTTGACAGAAGTGCTTGGAGAGTGGTGGAGTTTAGGTAAGTAAAAAAAGGTGTCCTAAAAAACTTTTGTATGAATTAATAGGACACCTTTTAATTATTTTTCTAAGGTATTAGTAGATTCTCTTATTACAAGAGAAGTAGGTTCAATATATTTTTCAAATTTATATTTTCCTTTTTCAATACATTTATAAATAAACTCTGCTGCTTTCCAGCCAATATTATAGAAATTTTGGTCTACAGTGGTCAGTGGTGTTTCTAAATGTTCGAGTATTTCTATATTATCAAAACCAATAACAGACACATCATTAGGTATATTAATATTGATTGCCCTTAATAACCTAATTATTTCAATTGCTACATAATCAAATTCAGTAATAAAGGCTGTGACACCTTGGTTAACAAGATCTTTAATAATTTCAGTTTTTTCATCAATATTTACACGTGGCAAATCATAATTTTGAATAACAAACTTATTATTGTAATATATATTATAATCAAATAAAGCTTTTCTATAACCAAAAAATCTGTTTTTAATTGATGTAGCAAAACCTATATGTGTTGTAGAAATAAATGCTATATTCTTATGCCCTAAAGAAATTAAATATTTAGTTGCTTCATAAGCACCATTAAAGTTGTCTGAGACAACATATGAAATAGGAATTCCTTCAATATATTTATCAATTGTAACAATGGGATACTGATTTAAATATAAGTTATAAACAGCATCATAAGTTTCTATATCAAATACAGGATAATAAATTATCCCTGAAGAACCATTGTATGGTAGCAAATTTAAATATTCTTTTTCTTTTTCAACTAGACCATCTGTACAATGTATTGATAAATAATAGCCTTTGGAATGTAAGAAATCGGAAGCTCCTTTAATATAATCAATATTTCTACCTGTATTAGATGAAAAAGGAATTATTAAAGATACAATCTTATTCCTGCTATTATCAGCAATTTTGTTATTATCATTAGATAAAAATAAATCTGGACTAACATAGCTTCCTTGTTTCTTTTTGCGATAAATAAATCCCTCTTTTTTGAGAAGTTCTAATGCTTGTTTTGAGGTAATTCTACTTACATTATATTGTTGAGCAAGCTCAATTTCTGTTGGTAATTTATCATTAGGTTTTAGTTTGCCTTCAATAATCATTTGCTTAATATCATCAGCAATTTTCTTGTATAATGGCGTTTTTAATAAATTTTCCTCCATAGAATCACACCTACATCCTTATAAAATAAATATATCATAATAAATTTATTATCACTTTATATAGTATACCATAATAAATAAAAACAGTCTATAAGCATCCAAATTAGAATATGTTCAATTAATTTTTTAATATAAAACATAATTTTAATTGAAAATTATAATATATCATATTGACATCATTGAAATCATATTGATATAATATAATAAAATAGTTTGGTAGAAAGTAAACAAAATTTTGAAAATACATCAAATTAATTTAACTAAAATATATATGCTTGGTAATCTAATATACATAATATATCATTAAATATTATAACAATTCAAGGCTTAAAGGCTTTTTAAAAGCCTTAGTATATAATAAATATGGGAGGTATTTTGTATGAGGAAAGTTTTAAAAACTCGGTATTTATCTCTGCTTTTGGTATTTGCATTTGTTATTTCATTTGCTGTTACCAAATTAGATACAACAAAGGCAGAAGTAAAACCTGGTTCAAAAGGAACAGTGGTATTTTGGGGAGGACAATTTGATCCAGCTGATAAGCCATTTGAAGACTTTGAAAAGAAAACTGGCTATAAAGTTTCATATCCTGTCAATTTTGTAGATCAATCAAAACTATTTGCAGCAATTGCAAGTGGTAACCCACCAGATGCAGTTTTTATCTATAATGATTGGATTATTCCTTTAGCAGCTCAAAAAGCACTAAGGCCAATAGACGAATATATGTCAAAGGCAAAAGATATTTCATATAAAGAATTTCTACCATTCACTTTAAAATGGGGTGAATATAAAGGGAAACATTATTCACTTCCTTGGGATATTGATTTTGACGTGTTGTACTGGAATAAAGACCTTTTTGAACAAGCTGGATTGGACCCAGACAGACCACCACAAACTTGGGATGAATTAAAAAAATATATTAAGATTTTAACAAAATATGATTCAAAAGGTAATATAGTTCAATTGGGAATGGATTTACCACAATGGAGTGCAAGTCAAGCATTAAACACATTTATGTATCAATTAGGTGTCAATTGGGTAGACCCTTACGGAAAATCAATGGCTCTAAATAAAAATGTAAGAAAAGCAGTAGATATGGTAATTGAATTAGCAAAAATGTGTGGGAAAGGAATTGAAAGCAAAAAATCAAAAGATGTTGACTTTGCTTTTGAAAAAGGAAACATTGCAATGCATATTGACGACTCAGTTTGGAGACCAAGAGATGCTTATAGAAACAATGCTAACTTAAAATGGGATTTAACATTAATACCTGCTCCAGACACTAAGACAAAGAGAGTAACACCAGGATATGCAACATGGGCATTAGCATTGCCATCAGGTTCAAAAAATCCACAAGGTGGTTTTGATATTATTAAATGGTTTGCTTCAGATGTTCCATACCAATGGATTGTTGAAGGATTTAAACAAAACAACAAAACACCTTGGCCATATATGATTGCACATAAAAACATGTATGAATATGTTAAAAACACAATGGTTCCTCAAATTGCAAACCCAGTTATCAAAAATGCCTTAGGCCATAAAATGCAAATATTAGAAAAGAACGTTGTATTTACAGCAAGACAAACTGATTTTGATTATGGTTCAGTGGTTAGCCCAATATGGGATAAGATTCAAACACTCCAAATTAGTCCAGCACAAGGACTTGCTGAAATAGATAAACAACTTAAAGCTGGTTTAAAAGAACACTTGAAAAAGGTTGCTCAAAGAAATAAAAAATAATATCTAGCAAGGCGTACTGGAAAGTAATTTAGCTTTCCAGTATGCCAAAGTTATATTTTTTCAACGCCTATTTTTAGGAGGTTACAAAATGTTTATTTCCAAAAGGATTTTAAAGGAATTCACTATATTAGTATTGATAATCTCATTTTTGTTTGATTTTACATATGCACAACCAGGTGCAAAGTTAGCTGAAAAATTAAAAATTCAAGTAAATAATAAAAAAGAAGAAACAATTCTTTATAGATATACATATGAAAAATACCTTTTCGATATAAGTAAGCAACACAAATTAAATTGCCAAAATCAGGAGATTATTTTAACACCAGACAACATTTCCTCATATTCTGATCAAAAGATAATTAAGAATAATTTCAGAGGAGCTAGTGGCCCTGTATTAATTTGGGATAAAAATGAAAAATACTTTGATTTTAAAACTGAAATATTAAATGAAGGGTTTTACAATATCGAAGTTGAATATTATCCTCTTAGTGGTAGTGGAGATACTATTAAAAGAGGTTTATATATTGATGGGAAATTACCATTTTTCGAAGCATTGAATATCCCCTTTTTCAGATATTGGAAGGATGCTGCAACTTATAGTGTTTATAATAGTGTAGGAGATGAAATCAATCCTCAACAAACAGAGATTTTAGATTGGAACAAGCAGCTATTATTTGACATAAAAGGTAGATACCCTATGGGATTTAATATTTATCTTACAAAAGGATTACATACATTAAGATTTACATATGTTGATCAGGGAATAGCAATATCAAAGATATATCTAAAAAGTGTTAAGCAATTGCCCGTATATACCCAATATTTAAAAAATACTAATTTTAATAACAATAACTTTACTCTGAAAATACAAGGTGAAAAGCCATATATAAAAAATGATATCACTATAAAAAAAGAATATAGCGGAGATCCACAAATAGACCCATTTGATAAAAATAACATAAGGCTAAATTACCTTGGTGGATGGAGATGGAGAAAAGGGAATCAAGAAGTTATTTGGAAGTTTAATATTCCACAAAATGGCTATTATAAGCTTGGAATAAAGTATATACAAAACTATAGGGATGGCTTAACAAGCTATAGAGAGATTTTGATAGATGGACATATACCATTTAAAGAATTTGAAGCTTATCCATTTAAATATAAAAACGAATGGCAATTTAATTGGTTGAAAGGTAAAAATGATAACCCTTATCTTGTTTATTTGAATAAAGGAACTCATACTATATCTTTAAAATGTATTACAGGTGAATATAAAGATATTGTTACTGTATTGGAAGATCTGTCATATCAATTATCATATATACTAAAAAGAATAATAATGATAACTGGAAGTGACCCTGATCTAAATTTTGATTATGAATTAGATACAAAAATACCTGATCTTATTAAAAACCTTAAAGATATGTCTTCACAATTAGGATATATTTCAGAACAGCTAACAAGGCTTAATGATAAAAGGCCAAGTATTGTTAATCAATTTTTATCTTTCAAGGATCAGATAGATAGGTTAATAAAGACTCCTTTTCTAATTCCAAGGCAACTAAAAGATTTAATGAATGCTCAAATGAGTATTACAAACTGGATTGAAGATTTAGAAAATCAACCACTTGGTATAGATTTTATTATGATTGCTTCTAAAGAAAAAAAGCTAAATATAAGAACATCAAATATTTTTGAAAAAATGGCTATATCTTGGTTTAACTTTATTAATTCATTTAAAAAGGATTATGATAAAGTAGCTGGACTAAAAACTTACAAAGGCAAAAAATATAAAACAATAAATGTGTGGGTAGCAAGAGGAAAAGAATGGGCAGAAATAATGAAACAATTAGCTGATGAAGAATTCACACCCAAAACTAATATTAATGTTAATATTAATGTTTTGCCATCAGGTCAGTTATCAACAGGTGGAGTTAATGCACTTTTATTAAGTATTGTATCCAAGTCATATCCTGATGTAGCATGTGGAGTTGATAGACTCACTCCTGTTGAATTAGCAATTAGAGATGCTACTGTAAATTTAAAAAGCTATAAAGATTTCAATAATGTTATAAATAGATTTCATAGTGGAGTAATTGATGGATTTATATATAGAAATGGTGTATATGCATTGCCAGAAACTATGGATTTTACAGTAATGTTTTATAGAAAAGATATAATTGATGAACTTGGGATAAAGTTACCAAATACTTGGGAAGAACTATACAAAAATGTATTTCCGATACTTAATCAAAATGGCATGCAGTTTTACTATGGTAACGCCAATATAGGAGATTCATTTATTCCGTTTCTATATCAACGAGGAGGCAAATTCTACAAAGATGATTATTTGAGCACTGATTTGGATAGCGAAAGAGCATACATGGCATTTAAAGAATGGACAGATTTATATAAAGTATATAAAGTACCAGTATCAGCAAGCTTTTTCAATAGATTTAGGACTGGTGAAATGCCAATCGGAATTGCTGGTTATGACATGTATATTATGCTAACTGTTGCAGCACCAGAACTTTATGGCAGATGGGGAATTGCATTAATACCTGGGCATATAAATGAAGAAGGCAAAATTGATAGAACTGCATCTGCAAACACAACAGCTACTATTATTCTTCAAGGATCAAAGAAAAAAAATGAATCGTGGGAATTTTTAAAATGGTGGACTGATCAAAATACTCAAACAAGATTTGGTCGAGAAGTAGAGTCATCTATAGGGCCTGAAGCAAGATGGAATACTGCCAATATGCAAGCATTTTTAAATCTTCCATGGGATAATAGTCACTTAGAAATAATAAAAAAGCAATGGCAATGGTATAGAACACAACCTGTTGTATTAGGAGGATATTTTACAAATAGACATTTATTAAATGCTTGGACTAAAGCTGTTGTTGACTTACAAGATATTAGAGATTCATTAGAAAAAGCTGTTAAAGATATAAATAAGGAAATGAAAATTAAACAAAAGGAATATGGAGTAATTAAGTGAGAATTAAGGAGGCCAATAATAATGGCATTTAAGAAATTTTGGAACAATTATGGTATTGGGTATTTATTTCTATTACCATTTTTAATACTGTTTACATTGTTTGTTATTATACCTGTACTTTATTCTATATTCTTAAGTTTTACTCATTACAATATTATACAGTCACCTAAATTTGCAGGTATTGAGAACTATAGGATACTATTTACCGATGATGATGTCTTTTTGATTGCATTAAAAAACACTTTAATATTTGCATTTATAACTGGTCCCATAGGATATTTTGCTTCATTTTTTGTTGCATGGATTATAGATCAATTAAAGATGAGAAAATTTTTTGCTTTAGCTTTTTATGCTCCATCAATTACAAGTGGTATTGCAATGTCAGTTGTATGGTTATACTTTTTTTCTAGTGATAGATATGGATTTATAAATAATCTACTAATACGATTAGGTATAATTTCAGAACCAATTCTATGGAATTTAGATCCAAAAACAATTTTGCCAGTAATAATAATAGTTTCTGTTTGGATGAGTATGGGTACAGGTTTTTTAGTTTTTCTTGCAGGTTTACAAAATATCTCAAAAGAGCTTTATGATGCAGGTGCTGTTGATGGGATTAAAAACAGGTTCCAGGAGCTTATATATATTACACTACCTTCAATGAAACCACAACTTTTGTTTGGTGCAATAAACTCTATTGTCAGCTCGTTTGGGGTGTTTGATATTGCAGTTTCAATTGCTGGCATACCAAGCCCTAATTATGCTGGTCATACAATAGTTGCACATTTATATGATTATGCATTTATTAGATTTGATATGGGATTTGCTTCAGCGGTTGCTGTTATACTTTTCATATTGACATATTCTTTAGGCAAAATTTTTATGAAAGTGTTATCTTCAAAGGACGAATAATAAAGCGGGAGGCTAATTTAATGATTAATAATAAAAAAAAGATATTGTTAAACACTAAATGGTGGATAGTTTATTCATTTATGCTGCTTTTAGTCCTTTTCACAGCATTGCCATTGATATATATGATATCAACTGCTTTTAAACCATATGATGAATTATTTTTATATCCTCCAAGGTTTTTTGTAAGAAGACCTACAATGAGAAATTTTATTGAGTTATTAACTGCTTTAGATAGCTCTGTTATTCCTTTTTCAAGATATATATTTAATAGTTTATTTACTACATGTGTTGTAGTTATTTTAACAGTAATAGTAAGTAGTATGGGAGCATTTGCAATTGCAAAGTATAAGCTACCTTATGGAAATGTGATTTTTAATATAATAATTGCAGCACTCATGTTTTCTCCTCATGTTACACAAATACCAAACTATTTGATTGTTAGTAAATTAGGTTTATTAAATACATATTGGGCATTGATTGTTCCTAAGATAGCTGTAGCATATAATATATTTCTTATGAAGCAATTTATAGAACAGATACCAGATACTTATATAGAAGCCGCAAGAATAGATGGTGCAAAAGATTTTAAGATTTTTTGGAAAATAATAATGCCAATGTGTAAGCCTGCATGGTCAACATTGATTGTATTTTCATTTGTTTCAAATTGGAATGATTATTTTTCACCGTTGATTTTTATAAATAAACAAGCATTAAAAACATTGCCGTTAATCTTACAAAGTTTAGCAGGTGGGCCAGGGCAGGTTGCAAGATCAGGAGCTATGGCTGCTGCAACTTTTCTTGTAACAATGCCAACTATAATAGTGTTCTTGATAATGCAGTCAAGGGTTATGAAAACTATGGCATATTCAGGAATAAAAGGATAATTAGGTGGTGTAAAATGAAAAAAAGAATAAAAACTAAAAAGTTTATTATTTGTTTTATTACTTTTATAGTATTGTATTTTAATTTTTTTCTAATTGCTTTTGCAGCTGATTTTGAACATGACTATATTTTAGATAAACAGCTTAGGAAGATACCTATACCAATAAGCTATGTAACTGAAAAAGTAATAGATAATTTTGGGAAAGATATTAATCTTAACAACCCACAAGATATCTTTATTGATAGTAAAAATAATTTATATATAGTTGATACTGGTAACAATAGAATCGTAAAATTATCAGGTAACGGGGATCTATTAGGTGTATTTACTGGCCCTGATAACTCACCTCTTTCTGAGCCTAATGGTATTTATGTTGATGAAGATGAGGATATGTATATTGCTGATACAGGAAATGAAAGAATTATTCATTTATCAAACAATGGAAAGTATGTAGAACAATTTACCAAACCAAAGTCTGAGTTATATGATAACAAATATCCTTTTAGACCTATAAAGGTTTTCATAGATAAAATTGGTTACATATACATTCTTAATAAAGATGATTATCATGGTTTTATTGTACTTGATGCAACAAATAAATTCCAAGGATATATAGCACCTACTAAACTCGAATTTAGTTTAAGAGATCTCTTTATAAGGCTATTTGCAACAAAAGAACAAAAAGATATGTTAGAAAAGAGATTACCACCTGCACACTCTAATTTTTTGATACATAGTGATGGCATGATATATGCGACTACCATAAGAACTGATAATGCTCAAGTAAAAAAGATAACACCTATAGGTAATAATATTTATAAAAAAACAGACTTTTTTGGAGAAAGAGTAAATTCACTTGGCAAAAAAAATGAGCCTATGTTTGTTGATTTATGTGTAGACAAAAATGGAATAATTACAGCCCTTGATAATAGCAGTTGTAAATTATATCAATATGATCCCGAAGGTAATTTATTAACTGTTTTTGGAGGATATGGAGCTTGGAAAGGTAAATTTATTAATCCTTCAAGTGTTGCAATAGATAGTTCTGAAAATCTCTATGTTTTGGATGCAAGTTTAAATAATATTCAAGTATTAAAACCTACCAAATTTATAAGCACCATTCACCATGGTATAAAGCTTTATTATCAAGGAAAATACAAAGAAGCTGTAACACCTTGGATGGAAATTTTAAAAATAGATCCTAATTATATTATAGCTAATAAAGGTTTAGCCAAGGCATTGATGAAACAAGGTAAATGGATTGAAGCAATGAAACATTATAAGAATGCAGATGATAAAGAAGGTTATTCTCAAGCCTTTGCTGAATATAGACATGAAAACTTTAGAAAATATTTTATCTTTTATGTATTTGCCTTTATTTTAATACTTTTCATATTACTAAAGATTATTTCTATTGGTTTTAGAAAAAGTCAAATGCTTGCTGATAATTATTATTTTTATAAAAAATAGATTAAGGTGATAAAAATGGAATTGTTGAAAATTTCTTTACTAACAATTTTTAAACCAAGTGAAGCATTTATTCAATTAAAAAAGAATAGAAAAAACTTTGATATAATCTCGCCGTTAATTATTCTTGTTTTACTTATTTTAGTAAGAGTATTTGAAATATATTTTACTCATTACCCACTTACGCAAATTGAGCCAAGGCAAACAAGCATATTAAGGGAATTTTTCAAAAGCATAATTCCTGTCTTAACTTGGATAGTTTCTTGCTATGCAATTACTACTATATCAGAAGGGGAAACTCTAATAAGTGAGCAATTTTCATCAACTATATATTGTTTAATTCCATACATAATATTAACAATTCCAATAGTATTTTTTTCACATATTCTTTCTATTTATGATATTAGCTGGTTTAATTTTCTTCAAGCAATTAAATGGCTATGGGTTGTTATTTTAATTATATATAGTACCAAGACACTGAATAATTTTACTATTGGGAAAACAATATTAGTGTGTATTTTATCAATTATAGCAGCTATTTTAATATGGCTATTAATAGGGCTTTTTTACGTATTGACAATTCAGGTTGTAAACTTTATCGATGAATTAATAAAAGAAATAAGACTTCTTCGTATTCGATGAAATGGAGGAAGAGTAATGAAAAAGGCTTCATTTATACTTGTTTTAATATATTTATTAAGTTGTTTTATAGTACAAACAGGATATTCACAACTGGATAATAGACTAGCAGGATATAAAAAAGTTGCAGAATCACAATATTTAGAACTTTTTTATAACAGTCAAGACATAGCCATTGCAGTTAAAGACAAAAGAAACAATTCAATATGGTTTTCTAGTGCTGATAAAGAATATTTGCTCAAAAACGGAGTAGAAGAATTTTTTGTTAAGAATTTTAAATCTATGTGGATTCTTACATACACAAATTTAGCAGGAGAGGAAAGCACAACAAAACAGTATAACTCAACAAAAAGTGATATATCAGTAAGTGAAAACAAAATAAATAATGGTATTAAATTAACATTTACTTGTAATAGTATAAGAATTAGATTTGCAATTGAGTTTTCGATTGATAAAGATAAATTCATTGTAAAGGTACCTGCTAATAGTATAGCAGAACAAATTGATATTCAAATCGAAATAAATAATACAATTAGTAATACCAGAAAAAATATAGTAAAATTAGAAAATTTATTAAAGAATATAAGAAGTTCATCACTACGAAAAGTAGCTGATAAAAAAAGAATTGATATTATAGCTACTGATATTGATAATATAAAAAGTACTTTAAATAGCGTGAATGGAGTAGATAATTTAAATAACAAAGCTAAAAGTCTATTTTCATATGCATTTGATATAAATGAAGAAATTCAAGGATCTGAACAAAAAGGACGAGGACTTTTAGATATAGCCCAAAAAAGTAATAAGGTGGATAAAAAGACAATTGAATCATTAAAAGAAATTTCACAAATATCAACTGAAATAGCTAACTCTACTGATAATTATAGAATGCAGGAGTTTGCTGGCATAGTAAAAATAGATATATTACCTTATTTTGGTTCAAGTGGTGATAATGAAAAAGGTTATATGCTTATACCTGATGGTTCAGGAGGATTATCATACTTTAAGAACAAACATCCGCAATATCTATCTTATTATTCAAAAGAAATTTATATGGATACACTATTTGATATAAATAGATATGAAAATGATATTAAAAATGGTATGCAAGAAATATTAATGCCAGTAATTGGTGTTAAAAAAGAAAACGCTGCATTTATAGCTTATTTAAATAAAGGTGAAGCAAATGCATCAGTTAATTATATGCCATCTGGTTATGAAGTTAATCTAAATAGAATATTCTTTTCATTTAATTATAGAAGGTTATATGAATCGGTAACAAAAAACTGGAATGGCCAAAATTATAAGATATATGATAGAACACCTACAAAGTCTGATAAAGAAATCACTTATATGTTTTTGCCTCCATCACAAGCTGATTATAGTGGAATGGCTAACAAATTAAGAGAATATTTAGTATCAAATAAACTATTAAAGAAAAGTAGAATATTAAAAGACAACATTTCGTTAGGACTTGATATATTTTTAGGAATTAAAGAAGAAAGGATTCTAATTGATAAATTTATAGCCTCAACAACATACATGCAAGCTAAAGATATAGTAGACTATTTAATGAAAAATGGTGTTAACAACATAAACCTAAATCTCATAGGTTGGATGAAAGGAGGATACGGCATCTATCCTTCAAGTTTTGAGGCTGAAAGAAAGTTAGGTGGGAATAAAGAATTTGATGAACTAATAAAATTTACAAAACAAAAAAATATACCAACCTTTCTTCAAGTAAATATGATTGATGCATCTTCAAAGGTTGGAGGTTTTTCAGTCAGAAATGATGTTGTAAGAGCAAAAAATGGGAAACAAATAACAAATGCATCACATACAAGATTTATTTTTTCTCCACAATATGTATTTGAAAAATATTCAACCCAAATATTTAACTTTATTTCAAGACATGATTATTTAGGTGTAAATTTTGAAAAGTTAGGCTGGTTTATATATCCTGATTATAAGGATAAAGCTATTTCAAGAGATCAAACAGAAGAATATTGGGAAAAAACATTAGATAGATTTGTGAAAAATAATATACTTACTGCATCAATGAAAGGCAATATTTATGTTGCAAAATATGTTGATTTAATAACTTCCTTACCATATAAAAGTACAGGTTTTGCCTTTATAGATGAAGATGTACCATTTTACCAAATGGTCATACATGGTTACATACCTTATAGCATGAAACCTTTTAATTTATTTTATGATAAAAAGTTAGAAAAATTAAAAGCGTTAGAATATGGAGCAATCCCATACTACCAGGTTACTTATAAAGATTCTTCTGAATTAAAATATACAGATTATAAAGAATTATTTACCTCAAAATTTGACCAATGGAAAAATGATATTTTGGCAACTTATAAAGAGTTTAAAAATAGAGTTGGAAGTACTTCAAATAAATATATAATTTCTCATAAGAAAATTAATAGTGATATTGTTGCTATTACTTACTCAAATAACTTAACAGTTTATATTAATTACTCTAATAAGAAAGTAAAAATTAATAAAATTATAATAAATCCTCTTGATTATATTGTTGTTAAATAAGGGGGCAGCTAAATTGAAAAAGAAAAGAATGTCGCTTGAAAGAAAAACAAATTTGGAAGGATATATATTTGTTCTACCATGGATAATTGGATTTGTTGCTTTTTTAGCATATCCATTTATTCAATCATTAATACTTGCATTTAATGAAATAACTGATATAGAAAAATTTGGTCTAAAATTTATTGGTATGAATAATTTTATAAAAGCGTTCACAGTTGATGCAAAATTTATCCCTGCTTTTACAGAGACAATTAGAGATACTCTTATTAATTTACCTCTTATTATAGTATATTCATTGTTTATCGCAATCTTATTAAATAGAGGAATGAAGTTAAAAGGATTTTTCAGGGTAATGTTTTTCTTGCCTGTTCTTTTAGGTACTGGGCTTATAATGAAACAATTAATGGGACTCTATTTAGATGATACATTAATACAAGAAATTGGAGCTTCAGATACTGAAATAAGAAGAGCTGCAGGAGCTATTATTCTTCCTGATACATTTATGACATATTTAGGGCCTGACTTTGGGAAAATTATTCAAGATTCACTTGATAAGCTTTCATCAATACTATGGAGATCAGGCATACAAATTATAATTTTCATTGGTGGACTCCAAAGTATACCACAATCTTTATATGAGTCTGCATATTGTGATGGTGCAACAGCTTGGGAAGCCTTTTGGAAAATAACACTTCCTATCATGACTCCAATTATTTTAATTAATATTGTATATACACTAATTGATTGGTTTACAAGCATTGATAATAAAATTATGGAGTACATTACTGACATATCTTTTAAACAAATGCAGCTTTCATATGGAAGTGCTTTAGGCTGGATATTTTTCATATTTATTTCTATATTAATTGGATTGGCTTTTTTACTGATGGGTAGATTCATAGTGTATATTGGAGAAAAATAAAAAATGGAGTGATATTAGTGCAAAGAAGTATTTATATCGAAAAAATTAAAATGTATGCTTCAAAAAAATTATTAAATACAAGTTTTGAGAAAAAGAAAATATCGCAGTTAATAATAAATTTCTTAATATATTTTCTACTGATAGATTTTGCTTTTGTTTTTATATTTCCCTTTATATATATATTAACCAATGCTTTAAAAAGTCCATATGATTTAACAGACATTAGTACAAAATGGATTGTAAAGTCCCCTTCATTAAATAATTTTAAACAAGCACTTGTTCAACTTGAATACTGGAGTTGTCTGAGGAATACAATAATAATTACATTAATTTCTGCTTTAGGCCAGGTAATTTCGTGTGCTTTTGTAGCCTACGGATTAGCAAGATATAAATTTAGAGGGAATAACCTTATTTTTTCAATTGTAATTTTCAGTTTAGTAATACCACCTGAAGTACTTGTAATACCTCTATACATTCAATATTCAAAAATGCATTGGTTAAATACATTTTTACCTATTATTATTCCATGCTTTTTTGGAATGGGATTAAGAGGCGGATTGTTTATATTTATATTTAGACAATTTTTTAAAGGACTACCTAAAGAATTGGAAGAAGCAGCAAGAATTGATGGATATAATGGTATAAACATATTTTTTAAAATTGTATTGCCTATTTCTAAACCTTCAATATTAGTTACAACAATCCTATCAATAGTTTGGCATTGGAATGATGTTTTTGAACCATCGGTTTATATGACTGTTCCAGAAAAATCTGTACTTTCAATGGCTTTAGCTAATATTATGAGAAATAGGGCATATTTATTTGTTACTTCTGGTGGGGAAGTTATAAGCCCATTAGCTATGGCAGGATCTCTATTAATAGTTTTGCCACTATTATTAATATATTTTATAGTCCAAAAGCAATTTATGGCTGGTATAGAAAGAACAGGATTAGCAAATTAAGTATATAAAAGGATGTGATTAAATTGTCAGAAATATTAAAAAATAAAAAAATAGCATTTCATTTACGCATAGGATCCTCAGAAGATGTTATACCACTGATGAATTCAGTTGAAGAATTTTTGGTCAAAAGAGGAATAAATACATTAATCCTTGAAATAAATACAGGATACAAGTTTAATAGTCATCCAGAATTATCTGAAGGGACATTATGCAAACAAGATGCTAAGTATATAGTTGAAAGATCAAAAATATTAGGAATTGAAGTAATACCTTTGTTTGAATGTTTAGGTCACCAAGGTTGGGGAGGCTCTCCTAATTCTATATTAAGAGTTTACCCTGAACTTGATGAATCACCTTATATTCCATACCAATCAAAATGGCCTGAAATATACTGCAGAAGTTGGTGTCCAAATCATCCAGATATTTATAAAATAGTATTTCCAATGATTGAAGAACTGTTAAATGATTTTGAGGCTAAATATTTCCATGTTGGAATGGATGAGGTTTTTATATTAGCTGATGAAAAATGTCCAAGGTGTCATGGGCAAAATAAAGCAGAGCTATTTGCTAACGTTGTTAATAAGCTTTATAGTTATATTGCTGAGGAGAAAAATACAGAAATGATACTTTGGGCTGATAGATTATTAGATAAAAATAAAATGGGATATTCCATATGGGATGCAGATAATTTAGGTATTTGGCCTGCAATAGATAAAATAAATAACGATATTATTTTAGCTGACTGGCACTATGATAAATTAAATAAATATCCTTCTGTTGAATTTTTTGCTGAAAAGGGATTTAGAGTATGGCCTTCTTGCTGGAAAGATAAAGAGGCTGCTATTTCCTTTTTTGATTATTCAATAGAATATTTTGAAAAATCAGATTATAAAGACTTTTTATATGGCCTAATGGTGACAGGTTGGAATCTTTCGGGTAGATCAATATTTGAAACAGTTAAAGAATTTGATAATTTTAAAGAAGGAAAAGAAATACCGGATAATCTTAAAGATACCTTTGATGTTTTAGATACATTAGATTCTGTTTACTATAGATTTATAAAATAAGAAAAATATATTAAAATAAATATAAAAATAGTATTTTAGAAGGTGTATTTGTATGAACAAAAGCAATAATGAACTAAAAATTATGTCCTTTAACATTCGTGTAGATACAACTTTTGATAAAGATCATAGCTGGGAGTTCAGGAAAGAAAGGGTTGCGAATGAGATTTATTTCTTTAAACCACATATTTTTGGTTTACAGGAGGCTCTAAAACATCAACTTGATTATTTAGCTAATGAATTTAAAGAAGAATATTCGTATGTTGGATTTGGACGAGATGATGGACATGATAAAGGTGAGTTTGCACCTATTTTTTACGACAAAGATAGAATAAGGCTTGAGCGATATGGAGTGTTTTGGTTATCTGAAAACCTGTTTGAAAATGGAAGTATTGGTTGGGACGCAGTATTTCCAAGAATTGTTACATGGGCTGAGTTTTTTGATTTAAAAACTTACAAAAAATTGTTCTTTTTTAACACTCACTTTGATCATGAAGGACGAATAGCACAAGAAAAAAGTGCTGAGCTTCTATTGCAAAAAGTTGGTAATTTTGCTGGTAACAATCCTGTTGTTGTTACTGGTGACTTCAATGTTGAAGAAGATTCAAAAGCATATAACATCATTACTAATGGATTAGGAGAAAATAGTGATTTTATGCTATTTGATGCTAAATATATTTCAAAGCATAACCATTATGGGCCGACAATTACATATAACGCTTATGGTCAAAAAAACTATCAAACTAAAATTGATTATATCTTTGTAAATGATAGAATAACAGTATTAAACCATGGTATTTTGAATAGCTCATGGGATAATACATATTCGTCTGATCATTTTCCTTTAGTTGCAAGTATTATAATAAAATAAAGTTTAATATGTGGCAGGAAGTGAATTAAATGCATAATATGAAAAATGAAATTTTTGAACAACAGCAATGTATAATAAATAGTTTTATATTTAATAAGGATAAAATAAGAAATATTGCAGACCAAATAAAAAATAACGATATTGATAAAATTATTATTGTTGCACGTGGTTCATCTGATAATGCTGCTGCCTTTGGAAAATATGCTATAGAAATCCTCACTGGTATACCTGTTATGCTTGCAGCACCTTCTGTTGTTTCTATATACAAAAAAGAACTAAGACTTGATAAAACTTGTGTTATTGCTGTATCTCAATCTGGTCAGTCTGAAGATATTTGTGAATTTGTAAAACATGCTAATAGTAAGAATGCCTTTACAATTGCTATTACAAATAATAAAGAGTCATCACTTAATTCAATTGCTCAAAATAATATATTTATGGAGATAGGGCCAGAAAAAGCTGTTGCTGCGACAAAAAGTTTTACTGCTGAAGTACTTTTATTAGAAATGCTTGCAGCTTATTTAGGTAACAATGAAAAAATAATTGATCTTCTTTCTAAAATCGATAAAGTTATTCAAAATGCTTTATCAATATATGAGGATATATCAAAAGAGATAATAAGATTTAGATATTTAAATGAATGTTTTGTATTAGGAAGAGGATTAACTTATCCAATTGCATTAGAATTTGCTCTAAAAATACAAGAAACAAGCTATATTAGAGCAAAAGGATTTTCTATATCTGATTTTATGCATGGCCCTATTGCTATGATTGATACTAATATACCTGTATTTTTAGTTGCTATAAGAGATGAAACATATGATAATTCGCTTGAGGTTGCCCAAAAACTATCAAGTCAGAATATTGATGTTATTACATTTAGCGATTGTGAAGAACTTAGAGAATATTCAACTGTTTTTTTTAAATTTAATGATGATTTAGATTTATTTATAAAACCATTTGTGCTTATACCCCAAATACAGCTTTTTTCATATTATTTAAGCATTTTAAAAGGAAATAATCCAGATAAACCAAGGCTGTTAAATAAGGTTACTATTACAAAATAATTAAATGTAATATAATACTATATTTAATGTACTAATAATATTTATAATATTTAATTAAATTAAGAAATTATTTTGAGGTGTATTTCATGTTACAAAATTTAATAGTTAACCAATTACCAGATGAAATTAGAAAAGGGCTTAATCATCTTAAAACTATTATAAATTACCAAATCGAAAACCCTATCTATCTTACTGTAAAAAAAATAGATAGAGGTTTAAGAATAAGCCTTAATAATCAACAGGCAGAAATATGCTATTCCAAGCCAAATCAATTCTTTAGAGCATTTAGTATACTTATAGAGAATATAAAAAAAGGTCTATGTGAGTTTACCATTGAAGAAAAACCTTATATGGAAACAATAGGCATAATGATTGATGCTTCAAGAAATGGTTCCTTAAAAGTTGAGAAGGTTAAGGAACTCATAATGAGACTTGCATTGATGGGATACAACATGTTTATGCTTTACACAGAGGAAACCTATGAAGTTGAAGATGAACCTTACTTTGGTTATATGCGTGGAAAGTATACTTATAACGAATTAAGAGTGATTGATGAGTTTGCTAAGATTTTTGGTATAGAAGTAGTACCTTGTATACAAACATTAGGTCACTTGGAACAATTTTTAAAATGGGGAGATACCTATAAATATAGAGATACAGGCTTTAATCTTATAGTTGGTGAAGAAACAACTTATGAACTTTTGGAGAAAATGATAGTTGCTGCATCAAGGCCTTTTAGCACAAATAGAATCCACATAGGTATGGATGAGGTATATATATTAGGGTTAGGAAGATATATGCAAAAGCATGGATATGTGGAAAGGAACAAGATCTTTGTTGAACATATAAAGAAAGTTTTAGAAATAACAAATAAATATAATCTAAAGCCAATGATGTGGAGTGATATGTTTTTCCATAATGCAGGAGACCAAGATTTTGAAAACTTAAAGAAGGAACTTCCTAAAGATGTTCAGATGGTTTATTGGGATTATTACAATAGAGATCCAGAACACTATAGAAAAATGATTAAGCGACACAAAGAACTTGGTTTTGAACCAATTTTTGCAGGTGGTGATTGGACATGGGTAGGTCCTGTGCCACACTATAAAATAACTATTCCTAACACTAAGGCAGCTTTAGAAGCTTGCAAAAAAGAAAATATAAAAGAAGTATTTGTGACTCTTTGGGGTGACGATGGGACAGAGTGTAATTATTTGGCTGCAATGCTTGGAATGGTATATTTTGCAGAGCATTGTTATAAAGATGAGGTTGAATCAAATTATTTAGATGAAAGATGCAAAACTTGTACTGGTGTTGGAATGGAAGCATTTTTAGATATAGGAAGATTAAATGAATTAAAAGTAAATGAAGAAGATATCAATTCAAATCCTGCAAAATACCTTTTGTGGCAAGATATATTGTTAGGGTTATTTGATAAATATGTTGAAGGTATAGATACTAAAGCATTTTACTCTAGTTTAAAACAAAGATTAGAAAATTATCTAAAAGAAGGATTACCCAAAGATATATTTTTGGTTCCTAAGCTGATAAGTGAGGTTTTAGAGGTAAAAGGGGATATTGGCGTAAGATTAAAAAAAGCATATGAAAATAATGATAGGCAAACTCTAAAAGAGATTTTAGAAAAGGAACTTAGCTATCTTGAAAACAAAGTTGAAGAATTAAGAATAGCACATTACGAACAATGGATGGGAGTATATAAACCATTTGGCTGGGAAGTAATAGATATAAGATACGGTGGGCTTATTTCAAGAATTAAGACAGCAAAAAGAAGAATTAGTGACTATCTATCTGGGGAGATAGAAAAAATTGAAGAACTAGAGGTGGAGAGATTATATTTTGCTGGTAGAGACAACAAAAAGATATATTGTGAGAGTCTTTATAGCAGAATAGTCACTGCAAATGTTTTTGGACATACTAATATATTCTTATAATTTTTACTTAAAGAAGGAGCTGATATTAATGTACTTCATCACTGAAAGGATAGGCAAAATTGCAGAAGAACTTAGTAGATATATTTACTCAAATAAAATTAGAATAGAAAACTTTTTATTTAAAGAAGGCAATTATAAATCAATACAAGAGGCAGAAACAAATAACAATTGGAATCAATTCACAATTAAACATAGATGGGGCGGTAAAGATAAAAATTTCTGGTTTAAGACTGAATTTAAGTGTCCAAAGGAATTTGAAGGAAAAGAAATAGCAATAATTGTTTATACAAATATGAATGGATGGGATGCAATAAACCCACAATTTTTAGCCTATGTAGATGGTAAGCTCATACAGGCAGTTGATGTTAATCATAGAGAGATATTACTTGGTAGCAACTATAAAGAATCTGATGTCATAAGATTAGATTTACATGCTTACAGTGGGATGATAGATAAGGAATTAGAACTATTTGTTGAATTTGCAATATTTAATAGAGATGTTTTTGATTTATTCTATGATTTATGGGTTCCATTAAAAGCTTGCAACCTTATGCCAAATGATAGTTTAGATAAACAAGGAATTATAAATGCACTAAACAATGCTATTAATATTATAGATTTAAGAAAACCATTTTCGGTTGATTTTTTTAAGTCATGCAAAAAAGCAAGAGAATATCTTTCAAGTGAACTTTATGATAAGTTTTCATCCTATGAGGATATTGTAGCAACATGTATTGGACATACACATATTGATGTTGCTTGGCAATGGACACATGAGCAATCAAGGCAAAAAGCTATAAGGAGCTTTTTAACAGTGCTAAAACTTATGGAAGAATATCCTGATTATCTTTTTATGTCAAGTCAGCCACAGCTTTATAAATTTGTAAAAGAGGATTATCCAGAGGTTTATAAAAGAATAAAAGAAAAGATCAAAGAAGGGAAATGGGAAGCAGAAGGTGCTATGTGGCTTGAGGCAGACTGCAATCTAACATCAGGCGAATCATTAGTAAGACAAATACTTTTTGGAAAAAGATTCTTCAAAGATGAATTTGGTATAGATAATAAGGTACTATGGCTTCCTGATGTATTTGGTTATAGTGCAGCTCTACCACAAATACTTAAAAAATCAGGCGTTGATTACTTTATGACTACAAAGATTAGCTGGAATCAATTCAATAAACTTCCATATGATACCTTTATGTGGAGAGGTATTGATGGAACAGAGGTATTAACACATTTTGTTACAACAAAGGACTATAAAGCATCTGGACATTTTACAACATATAATGGAGAGATTAATCCAAGTCAGATTGCAGGTGCTTGGGAAAGATATCAACAAAAGAATATAAACAATGATGTATTAGTTTGTTTTGGATACGGTGATGGTGGTGGCGGACCAACCAGATCAATGCTCGAGAATGCAAAAAGACTGAAAAATGGATTTGGCTTCTGCCCTAAAGTGAAAATGGGTAAAGTGTTAGACTATTTTGAAAGACTTGATAAGAAGGTCCAGGGGAATAAATATTTACCTAAATGGGTTGGAGAGCTTTACCTTGAATATCATAGAGGTACATATACTTCTATGGCAAGAAACAAGAAATTCAATAGAAAAAGTGAATTTGCATATACTGATGCTGAATTTCTTTCATCTGTTGCTAAGGAATTAGGATTTAATTATCCTCAACAAGAATTGAATAATGGATGGGAAACAATACTTTTAAATCAATTCCATGATATTTTACCAGGTTCATCAATAAAAGAGGTATATGATGTTTCTAAAAAAGAATATGAACAAGTGCTAAAAAAAGCAGATGAAATTAAGATTAATGCTGCAAAACTTATTGCTTCAAATATTGAGACAAAGGATAAATCATTGGTAGTATTCAATACTTTGTCATTTGAATGTTCTCAAACAGTTGAATTTGATTATGAAACAGACAAAGAAGTTTACTTAGTAGATTCCAAAGATAAAAAATATCTTTGTAAACGTATATCCAAAAATAAATTTGTTGCATTATTGGATAAGTTACCACCAAAGGGCTACAAAACGTTTAATATTATTGAAACTAATGAATTATTTCAAACGCATAAAGATTTAGTAGTTGAAAATAATAGGTTGGAAAATAAATACTTCATCATTTTAATAAATGAAAGGGGAGAAATTGAAAGCATATATGACAAAAGAGCTGATAGAGAGGTACTCAAAAAAGGAAAAACTGCAAACAGATTAGTTGCATTTGAAGATAAACCAATGAATTTTGACAATTGGGATATTGATATATATTATACAGAAAAAAGCTGGGATGTAAATCAAGTTGAAAAGGTTGAAGTTGTAGAAACTGATAATATAAGAGGTATTTTACGTATATATAAGACATTCTCTGACTCAAAAATAATACAGGATATAATCATATATCAAGATATACCAAGGATTGATTTTAAAACATATGTAGATTGGAAAGAAAATCAGGTTTTATTAAAAACCTTTTTCCCAGTAGATGTAAATACTTCTAAAGCAACTTTTGAAATACAGTATGGCAACGTTGAAAGGCCAACACATTTCAACACATTATGGGATGTAGCAAGATTTGAGAGTGTTGCTCATAAATGGGTGGATGTTTCTCAAGAAGATTATGGAGCATCTTTATTGAATGATTGTAAGTATGGCCATAGTGTTCATGATAATGAAATTGGTCTTACATTGATAAAGTCTGGGATAGAACCTAATAGAGAAGCTGATAGAGAAGAGCATTATTTTACCTATTCTTTCTATCCACATGAAGGAGATTGGAAAATAGCTAAAACTCACCTAATGGCATACTCATTAAATGTACCACCAGTTGTTATTGTTGAAGAGCCACATAAAGGTATTTTACCGAAAGAGATGTCGTTTATTGAAATAAGCGAAAACAATGTTATTTTGGAAGTTGTAAAAAAGGCAGAGGACTCTGAAGACTTAATATTAAGAGCGTATGAATGCTACAATAAACAAACTAAGGTTAGCTTTAAACTATGGACAGATATAGAATGGGTATCTGAATGTGATCTCTTAGAAAATGAAATAGAAAAAATATCCTCGCAAGGTAATACATTTGAAATCATATTTAAACCTTATGAAATAAAGACATTTAAAATAAGGCTACAAAAATAGATTCTAAAGTGGGGGCTTAAAATCATGCCCCCACTTTAGATAGTTTATTTGATATATAAATGACTAATAATTATTTGAGCCTTTCATTATAAGGGAGCGTGTATTTGTATGTATAAACTAAGCCCCAAAGAAAATGCCATATTAGCACTTAATTTAAAACAACCAGAATATGTACCTACTATGGAATTAGAATTTCAGCTTACTGAGGAGCTTTTTGGCGAGAGATATTATTCTTCACAAGACATGGAAAGGGGATTATCAAAAGACGAAATAATAGACCACAATGCACAGCTATTAGCAAAAGTAGTAGAATATTTTGATTATGCTATAGTAATGCTATGTTATGGGGTTCCCTATTTTTCAGATGAACCTTATGAAAATACACTAATAAAAATGATGAAGAAAACCAAGGAGTATCTTAATAAAGAACGACTATTTATAGCCCATGGTGATGCTACATATGCTATCCCTGATGGTAATTCTATGTTGGAGTTTGTATATAAAATGTTTGACAATCCACAAGAGCTAAAAGAAAATGCCAAGAAGATGGTAATAAGAGAAATAGAAAGAGATAAACACCTTATGGATGCAGGGCTTGATGGTTTTGCTCTTTGTTCTGATTATGCATTTAATAAAGGCTCTTTTATGTCACCCGAGCAATTTGCAGAATTTGTAACACCTTACCTTTATGAGTTAATACAAGCTCAAAGGGAAATGGGAGCATATGTAATTAAACACACTGATGGAGATATAATGCCAATAATTGATCAGATAATTGATTGCAAACCACATGCACTTCATTCGTTGGATCCTCAAGGTGGTGTTGATATAGCTTATATAAAGCAAAAATATGGTGATAAAGTATGCTTGATTGGTAATGTCAATTGTGCCTTACTGCAAACAGGAACAAAACAAGAGATGATAGACAGTGCTGCATATGCTATAAAAAATGGGAAACCAAATGGAGGATATATATTTTCAACATCAAATGTGGTTTTTAAAGGTATGCCATTAGAAAACTATCTATTAATACATCAATATTATTTGAAAAACAGAGATTATTTATAATATTTAGTAAATAGTAAAACAAGGTAAATTTTATTATAGAATAAAGGTGATAGAATGAAAGGTTTAGAAATGCTAACTTATCTGAGAAAATTCAAAAATCAAAATTATTGGATTGAGAGAATAATATCAGAGATTGAATTTTCATATAAGTTGTGTGAAATAGATAATAACTTTACTGAAATTGTTGAAAAGGCAATTAAATTATTATTTGAAGAATTTAATAAAAGAAAATATGTTGATGAAGAAATTGGAAATAAAATTGAAGAAATTCTTAAGCCAATTTCCAAATTTGCAAAGGAATTTACTATAATATGTGTAGGGCATGCACATATTGATATGAACTGGATGTGGGGATATCATGAAACAGTTTCAGTAACTCTTGATACCTTTAGGACAGTTTTAAATCTTATGAATGAATATAAAGATTTTACTTTTTCACAATCTCAAGCTTCTGTTTATAAAATTGTAGAAGAATATCATCCTAAAATGCTTGAAGAAATAAAAAATAGAGTAAAAGAAGGCAGATGGGAGATAATTGCTTCCACTTGGGTTGAAACAGATAAGAACATGCCAAATGGTGAAAGCCTTGCAAGACACATTCTTTATACCAAAAAATATATATCAGAACTGTTTGACATCAAAAAAGATGATTTGTTAATTGATTTTGAGCCAGATACTTTTGGTCACAGCAAATTTGTGCCTTCAATATTGAATGCTGGTGGTGTTAAATACTATTATCATTGTCGAGGTAATGATAAAGACATTGCATATAGATGGAAATCACCATCTTGTGATGAGATAATAGTTTATAAAGAACCATTCTGGTATAACCAATTTATAAAACCTGAAATGGCACTTTTTGTATCTGAGTTTTATAAGTTATATGGATTAAAACATATGCTAAAGGTTTATGGTGTAGGAGATCATGGTGGGGGCCCCACACGTAGGGATATAGAAACAATTTTAAAACTAAATAATTACCCAATATATCCTACTATTAAGTTTGGTACATATAAAGAATTTTTTGCTAAATTAGAAGAAAACAAAGAGAAACTACCTATTGTCGAAGGAGAGCTAAATTTTGTATTTGATGGATGTTTCACAACACAATCAAGAATTAAAATGGCAAATAAGATCTCTGAAGCATTTATTGAAGAAACTGAAAAGTTAGCTTTACTTTCTAATATTTTATCTAATACCAACTATCCTTCAGATAAAATTGAAAAATCATGGCACAATATTTTATTCTCTCATTTCCATGACATTATACCAGGTTCAGGAGTTATTGAAACAAGAGAATATGCAATGGGACTTTTTCAAGAAACTATGGCAACATTATTATCACAAAAAAAGATTGCACTCGAGAATATTGCCTTAAATATTAATACACAAAGTATACTTGATGATGATGACCAAGGTTATACAATATCAGAAGGAGCAGGAGTAGCTTTTGATTCAAACAATTATAAGATATCTCAAGATTCAAGAGGTAAAGGTAAAAGAAGAGTATTTCATCTTTTTAATCCATCTATATATCAAAGGAAGGACATTGTTGAAATTACTCTATGGGATTGGGATGGTGATATAGATAGACTAATTGTTACTGATGCTGAAGGGAATATTGTACAGTATCAATTTGTTGATAAAATTCCAAAGGATTATTGGGGTCATAAGTATATTAAAATTTTACTTGAAGCAGAGATCCCATCTTTAGGTTATTCAACATACATCATAGATGAAAAATCAACAAAAGATTTAGATATATATTTTCCTATGGATCCAAGAGTGCAAAAACCACATGAATTTATTCTTGAAAATGAAAGAATCAAAGCAGTTTTTGATACATCTTCGGCAAAATTAATTTCATTATATGATAAGGATAACAATATTGAACTTATTGATTCAAAAAGAGGAGGAGCTTTTTTTAGACTTATTTATGAAGATATTAATAGTGGTGCTAATGCATGGGTGGTTGGAAGATATCTTGATATTTTCGATATTCATAAGAATGTTAAAGTAAGAAAAGCTCTTTCTGGGCCTTTAAGAAATAGTATTGTTTTTGATTTTGAATTTGGTAATTCATCTAACATTTCAGTACAAGTTATATTAGATAAGAATAGCAAGATGTTAAAGTTTGTTTCTGAAGTGGATTTTAAAGAAATTGCCGATTTAAAGAAGGGTATTATACCTCAGCTTTCATTCTATGTTCCATTATCATTTGAGAGTAAAAAATATCTTTATGATATACCTTTTGGTGTTATTGAAAGAACTGAGTATGATTTAGACGTACCTGGTCTCACTTTTGCATGTGCAAAATCAGATAAAAACATTGTAGCTTTGTTTAGTAAATCAAAGTATGCATATAGGTCAATTAATAATTCTATTTCTTTGACATTAATAAGAAGTTCTCATGAACCTGATCCATACCCTGAGTTTGGTAAACATAAGATAGAATTTGCTTTATTTACCGATAATATTATTGAGTCAAACAGAAAAATTTTAAACATATCCTATGACTATAATCATGATATTAATGTTATTAATAATAGTAAGCATGAAGGGAAATTACCTTTAAAAGACAAATTATTAGATTTTGAGAGTAATTCAACAGTAATTTCAGCTATTAAAAAAGCAGAATTTGGAGAGAGAAAATTAGTTATTAGGCTGTATGAGGCAGATGGTAAACAAGATTTTGTAAAGATGACTTTCAATAGAATTAAACCAATAGAAGCATACTCAACAGATATAAATGAAGAAAAAATAAATTCAGATGATATTGAAATCAAACAAAATAGTATATCGTTAAAAATGAAGGAATATGGCCTAAAAACAATTATTGTTAAATATTAATATTTAATTTATATTTAATTTTAAGGAGGATGAATTAAAATGAAAATAGGATTAAGTACTTATAGTCTATTAGATGCAATTGAAAAAGGTGAAATGACAGTACTTGATGCAATTGAATGGATTAAAGAAAATGGTGGTGAACATGTTGAAATTGTTCCTTTTGGATTTAAACTTGATGGTAATGAACAATTAGCTGAGCTAATTAGAAAAAAGGCTGAGGAAGTAGGCATTGAAGTTTCTAATTATTCCATTTTGGCAAATCTACTCCAAGATAATGACCATGAATATGAAAAAGAAATAAAAAGAATTATGCATGAAGTTGATATTGCTAATATCTTAGGTGTAAAATTTATGAGACATGATATTTCATCATTTAGAAGGCCAATGTCTGAGAATACAATTATTCACTTTGAAAAAGACTTACCTAAAATGGTTGAAGCATGTAGACAAATTGCAGATTATGCAGCTAAATATGGTATTACAACAACAGTTGAAAATCATGGATTCTATGTAAATGGTGGAGATCGTGTTTTAAGATTAATTAACGAGGTTAACAGACCTAATTATAAATGTACATTAGATGTTGGTAATTTCCTTTGTGTAGATGAAGCTCCACTTGCAAATATCAAAAAACTTTTACCACATACAGTTGTTATTCATATGAAAGATTTCTATTGGCGTCCATCACATAGAAATCCAGGTACAGCAATACCATTCCATTGTTCTGGTGGAGTATGGTTTCCAACAGCAAGTGGTAACTATATTAGAGGTTCAATTGTAGGTTATGGTGATTTAGATATTTGGGAGATAGTAAAGACAATAAAGAATTCTGGATTTGATGGTTTTATTACTATTGAATTTGAAGGATTAGAGGATTGTAGAATAGCTTCAAGGATTGGAATGGATAATTTAAGAAGAATTTGGAATGAAGTATAGTTACTTAGGAAGGTGATTATTTATGTTAAAAATTGGACTTATAGGACTTGGTTTTATGGGAAGAACCCATTTTGAAAACTATATTAGGCTTGAAAAAGAAGGCTTGCCAATTAAATTAGTAGCTTTGTGTGATATTGATAAAACTAAATTTGAAGATAATAAAGTAACAGGCAACTTGGATGTAGGGAAGGGAAACTATGATTTTTCAAACTATAAGCTATATTTTGATTACGTAAAGATGATTGAAGAGGAAGAGTTAGATATTATAGATATTTCACTTCCTACATATTTACATGCTGATGCAGCCATAAAAGCACTTGATAAGGGTATTAATGTTTTATGTGAAAAACCGATGGCTTTAAACTCCGATGAATGCAGCAAGATGATTGAAGCATCACTTAGGAATAACAAAAAGCTTATGATTGCTCAATGCCTCAGATTTTGGCCTGCGTATGAATATCTAAAGGAATGTGTAGAGGATAAGAGGTTTGGTAATGTAGTAAGTGCATATTTCTTCAGAGGTGGTTCAACTCCACTCTGGTCATATCAAAACTGGCTTCTTGATGAGACAAAAAGTGGAGGGTGTCTTTTAGACCAACATATCCATGACATTGATATAGTAAATTGGCTTTTTGGCAAACCTCAGTATGTTTCAACAATTGCTAAGAAGATAATGCAAGGCAGTGGGTATGATGCTATTTCAACAAACTATATATATAGTGATTCAAAAGTAATAAATGCACAAGATGATTGGACTTTGAACGGTGATTTTGGTTTTGATATGATTTTTAGAGTGAATTTTGAAAGAGGAAATATTGTATTTGAAAAAGGCAAACTAAAAGTTAATCCAAATGATCAACAAGGATTTTATCCAGAGCTTGATAAGGATAATGGATATTATAGAGAAATAAGATACTTTATAGAATCAATATTAAATAATACTGTTCTTGAAAAGGCAAATCCATACAGCACAATGGATTCAATCAAGATTGCCGAAGCAGAAAAGGAATCAGCAGATAAAAATGGTTTGTTTGTTGAGGTAAAATAATTGTGAGGTGATTAAAATGGCAAATCATCCTATAGGTGTAATGGTTGATTCTTTTAGAGTAGATATTAAAGAAGGAATTAAAAAAGCTCAAAAATTAGGAGCCCAAGGTATTCAGATCTATGCTGTTAGTGGTTTTATGGATCCAGATAATCTTTCTAAAGTATATAGAAAAGAACTTTTGGATTACATCAAATCACATGGTTTAGTAGTATCTGCTCTTTGTGGGGATTTAGGAGGACATGGCTTTACTCGAAGAGAGGACAACAAATACAAAATAGAAAAATCAAAGAAAATAATGGACTTAGCAAAAGATTTAGAAACAGATGTTGTAACAACTCATATAGGCGTTATTCCAGAAGATGAGAATCACCCAAGATATAAGATTTTACAAGAGGCGTGTGAAGAATTAGGAGAGTATGCTCAAAGTGTTGGCGCTTATTTTGCAATAGAAACAGGTCCTGAAAAAGCAGCTACTCTAAAGAAGTTTCTTGATAGCTTGCAAAGTAAGGGAGTTAGAGTAAATTACGACCCTGCAAATCTTGTAATGGTAACCGATGATGATCCAGTACAAGGTGTTTATACATTAAAAGACTATATTGTACACACTCATGCAAAAGATGGAATTATAATTAAGAAAACAGATCCTGAAATAATATATAACTTCTTTGCAGAGGGTGGAATAGAGGATTTTAGACTAGAGGACTATTTCAAAGAGGTTCCATTAGGTAAAGGTCAAGTTAACTTTCCAAACTATATAAAAGCCTTAAGAGACATCGGATACAAAGGCTTTTTAACAATTGAACGAGAAGTAGGAGAAAATCCTGAGAATGATATAAAGGAAGCAATTGATTTTTTAAAAAGTTTGGATTTTTAAAGAGATTTTATATAGAGATCCATTGAGGTTGGTTATCAACTACAATGGATATTTTTTTAAATTTAGTTTCACTTCATCTTATCTTTGAAGATTATTCAAAATAGAATTTAGTTAATTAATGAACTTATTATAGTAATTGTAGAAATAATGAATTACAGGATAGTGATAAATAGTGCAAACCTAATATGGATTTTATTTATGATTGAAAGGAATGAAATGGTTATGAACAGTAAAGAAAGGGTTAACAGGACATTGAATTTTGAAGAGGTTGATAAGATCCCACGGCAGTTATGGTTTTTGCCTGGTGTTGCAATGTTTAGATCAAAAGAACTAAATAGCATTATCGAAAAATATCCTAACGATATAATAGGTTCTGTCGGAATTTATAGACAGGGAGATAAAGCCAAAGGAGAGCTTTGCAAAAAAGGATACTATGTTGATAGTTGGGGTAGTGTTTTTTATGTAGCAGAGGATGGTGTGATAGGAGAGGTAAAAGAGCCTGCTATACAGGATTGGGAAAAACTTGACTCTTATCAACCACCATTGGAGATTTTAGATGAAAATTTGGTAGGAGAGGTTAATAAGTATTGTGAGCAGAATAAAGATAAGTTTATTGTTGGAGGAACAGATATAAGACCTTTTGAGAGAATGCAGTTTTTAAGAGGAACAGAAAATCTTTTTATTGATATAGCTTTGGACGAGGAAAAACTTTATAAGCTAAGAGATATGTTACATGAATTTTACATAAAAGAACTAAGCATTTGGATGAAGACAGATGTTGATGCTATTTCATTTATGGATGATTGGGGATCTCAAACAGCGTTATTGATTTCACCTGAAAGTTGGAGAGAACTTTTCAAGCCATTGTATAAGGAATACTGTGATATAATTCATTCACACGGTAAATATGTTTTTTTCCATTCTGATGGCTTCATTGAAGACATATATCCGGATTTAATAGAAATAGGCATCAATGCAGTTAACTCTCAGCTTTTCTGCATGGATATAGAAAAACTAGGCCAAAAGTATGCTGGTAAAATAGTGTTCTGGGGAGAGGTAGATAGACAATACCTTTTGCCATTTGGAAAGCAAGAAGAAGTGAGAAAAGGGGTTAGAAGAGTTGCAAAAGCTCTTATGCCAAATGGTATAAAAACAGGAGTAATAGCTCAGTGCGAATGGGGAATAAATGATCCAATTGAAAATATACAGGCAGTTTTTGATGAGTGGGAAAACGTGTAGGTAACTTAGTAAAAGGAGGTGCTTTTATTATGGAAGAAAGGGCAACAGATCATAAGAACTTAAACCTTGCACAACTGAATTATGATGTTATAAGAGGGAAATCGGGTGGCAAAATAATATGGCAGCCAAGAATTCTCTGTTGGTATTATGACAAGATATTCTGTGGCGAAAAATTGCCAGAACCATTTGATGGGATGACTTTACCTGAGATATATAGGGAATTAGGATGTTCAAATAGGATTTATGACTATAATGAGTGCTTTATAAAAGAATTTCCTACATCAGTTGCAAGCTATTCTCGAAAGCTATCTGATTTGGAAACCGAATATATAATTGAAACTCCTGTTGGGAAAGTTAGCTCAATAGTAAGATCTAATACATCTAATTATGGTACATACCCGGTCAAATGGTGGATAACGTGTGAAGATGATATGAGGGTATTTGTTTGGCTAGAGGAGAGGACTACTTGGAAGTTTGATGAAAAAAGGTTTTATGAAATAAAGGCCATATGGGGAGATTTAGGCCTTCCTACAATATTTATGCCAAGGGTGAATATACAGAGCTTATATATAGACCTTATGGGAGTTGAAGAAGCTATATACTCATTATACGATTATCCAAAGACGGTAGAAGCATATTTTAAGGTTCTTGATGAAAGCCATGAAAGGCTTATTAAAGTGATAAATGAATCACCAATTGAAATAATTAATTTTGGGGACAATGTTCATTGTGGAACTTTAACTCCTGAATTATTTAAAAAGTATGTTTTACCTGCTTATCAAAGAAGAAATGAACTACTACATAAAGGAGGAAAGTTTACCCATGCCCATTGGGATGGTGATGTAAAGACATTATTGCCTTTTACAAAAGAGTGTGGGCTTGATGGAATAGAGGCAATAACCCCAAAACCACAAGGGGATGTAACTCTTTATGAAGTGAAAGATGCCCTCGGCGATGATATATTTTTGATTGATGGCATTGCAGCAATACTTTTTACAGATACGTACCCAATTGAAGAACTTGAAAAACAAACAAGAAAAGTAATTGAGCTGTTTGCACCAAAGCTTATTCTTGGTATTTCAGACGAGATGCCATCATTTGGAGATATAGAAAGAATCAGATTTGTTGGAAAGATAGTTGACGAATATAATGCAACAGTTAGTGGTTGTAAATAGTAATATTGTGTTTTATACAAAAAGTATTGATTGACAATATTTTATTTATAAAGAAAAGAGGAAGTGGTCTTAATGAATAGATTCACACCCGATTATAGAAACATTATCAATGCTGCCCAAAACATTCAGGTAGAAAGGATTC
Organism: Caldicellulosiruptoraceae bacterium PP1; assembly: GCA_041320695.1. NCBI lineage: Bacteria > Bacillati > Bacillota > Caldicellulosiruptorales > Caldicellulosiruptoraceae > Caldicellulosiruptoraceae bacterium PP1. The sequence goes on from JBGGOQ010000007.1 coordinate 39,146, forward strand.
CTCTTTATGAGCATATAATTTCAGAGCATATAATGGAAGAGATTTTAAATAAAAAGTTTGTTGACTTATATAATGGCAATAAAGAGGAAAAGAAAGAGTTTTTCAGAAACTATGTAGAATTCTAAATTGCTTCAAACAAAATATAACGTGAGAAGGTGATTAATTTGTATAAAGAATGTATGACTCCAAAGGAAAGATGGGAAGCAGTTTTACAGCGAAAAAAGCCTGATAGGCTACCAATGGATTATTGGGCAACCCCTGAAGTTACTGATAAGCTTATGAAACATTTGAATTGTAACAGTGAACAAGAGCTATATAAAAGGCTCCATATTGACAAACCTGTTACTGTATTTCCTGCTTATATAGGGCCTAAATTTAAACCAAACACTGATATGTATGGATGTAGATATAGATACATAGAGTATAACGGAGGTGTCTATGCAGAATGTATTTATCATCCTTTGGCTCAATATGAAACTATAGAAGAAATAGAGAAAAATTATACATGGCCAAGTGCTGATTGGTTTGATTATAATATAATACCTGAACAGATAAAAGGGAAAGAAGAATATCCGATACAAGGAGGAGGTTCTGAACCGTTTTTGATATATAAAAATTTACGTGGTCAAGAACAAGCCTTTATGGATTTAATATTATACCCTGATATAGTCGAATACTGTCTTGATAAATTGTTTGACTTTTGTTATGAGAATACTTTAAGGATATATGAGCAAATACCTGGTAAAATTACATATTCATATATTGCTGAAGATATGGGTGCAGAGACAGATCTTATGTATTCACCAGAACATATAAAGCAATTTTTACTTCCAAGAATGAAACGAATGAATGATTTAGCTCATGAAGCTGGTGTATATGTATTTCATCACAATGATGGTGCTATAAGAAAGATTATTCCTGACTTAATATCAATAGGAATAGATATACTAAATCCTATACAATGGAGATGCGAAGGTATGGAAAGGGATAAATTGAAACAAGATTTTGGTGATAAGTTAATATTTCATGGTGGTGTTGATAACCAGTATACGCTGGCATTTGGTTCGGTTAAGGAAGTAAAAAATGAAGTTATTGAAAATATTCGAATATTAGGAGCTGATGGAGGTTATATAATCGCACCATGTCATAACATTCAACCCATTAGTCCAGTAGAAAATATAATAGCGATGTATGAAACTGGGAGGGAATATGGGTGGTTATAAAAAAAGTTTATTCTAATGTCAGCTATGAAAGTTTTTTAAAACGTCACTGATGATAAAAGCAAAGTTAATGCTATGAAGAAGGCTTTTTTATTCTAAAGAATTTTTGTTGAAATTTTCATTTATTAATTATTTTATGTAATTTATTGTTGTAGATTGTCTTTCAATCCACTATAATTTTACTATATGTAAATGATTGGGGGGCAAAAAATGAAGCTAAATTTATCTCATCTTGATTTTAGCTTTTTATATTCATTTATTAAGAAAAAAGGATTAGCTCGAAACTTGGCTATGCTATTGCTTGGTGTAATAGTTATTCCAATTTTAATTATTGGAATTGTAGCGGTAGCAACTTCTTATAATTCAATAATCAATAAAAGCAAAGATGGATACCTTTCAACTACACATTCTGCAGGGATGTATTTTGATGTAATATTTGAGAATATTGATCAATTGACTCTCCAACTTGTATCTAATAATACTATTATGAATTATTTTTCTGAAACATCAACAGACTATGGTAAGCCAATTGCAAGAGAAGAAGCTGAAAAAATGATATCAAACGTTATTTCAACAAGTAAATACATATCAGGTATATACATTGTAACTGATAAAAATACTACTATTACATATCCAATGCAAAGTATTACAAGTATTTATGACTTTGATAAGATAAAAAAATCAACATGGTATAAGAAAATTGCAGATTCAAAGGATAAAACAATATGGATAAACAACCATAAAGAAGCATTTGATGAAGTATCTCAAAAAAATGGTTACATAGTTGAACCCTATGCTGTATCAGCAGCAAGGCCATTTAAGGATATGAGGACAAATACAACACTTGGTGTTTTAATGTTTGATATAAGTGAAAAGAAGTTTAAAAAAGCAATGCAGATGATAAAATTATCACAACATGGCTTTTTGCTTGCATTGACCCCAGAATTTAAGGTTATTGCTCCAGATAACATTAACATGAAAATAGATACAAATACAAAATTTGTTAATGATGTAATAAATAAAATTGCATCCAATCAAGAAGAAGGTACTTTTGAATCACTGAATGGGAAAAACTCATCACTTATTTGTAATTTCCGTTCACCTTCTTCAGGCTGGACATACATAGGGGTTGTTCCTTTATCAGATTTATTGTCATCAGCAAATGGTTTAAGAACTCTCATTATAATAATTGCTATTATATTTACATTGATAGCATTAATTGTTGGGATTTTCTTTGCTTCAAGAATAGCATACGATGTTGAAAAAGTTACAAACGTTATGAGTATTGCCGCAAATGGAGATTTAAGGGTAAGTAGCGATATAAAGAGGAAAGATGAAATAGGTGTACTTTCCAATAGCTTTAATACTATGACAGAACAGATAAGAACATTAATCAAAAAAGGTGTTGAGCTATCAACGCAGGTAAATGAATCAATAGCAAATGTTGTAGCAATAGCAAATGAGACTTCAACAACATCAAATGATGTAGTAAGAGCGATACAAGAGATAGCTAAAGGTTCTTCTAACCAAGCACAAGAGGCAAATAAGATAACCGAAAGGGTAGCGGGATTTGGAAGCAAAATAAACTTGGTTGTTGAAGCATCAAATGAGATGGATAAATTATCAGAAAAGGTTAATAGGTATACTCAAAATGGGCTTGTTACAGTTGAGGATTTAAATAATAAAACCGAACAGACAACCAAAGTAACAACAGCAATGATGACAAATATCAAAGAGCTAACAAATTACACAAAATCGATAGGGAAGATAATAACATTACTTAGCAATATATCCGAGCAGACAAAGCTATTGGCATTGAACGCATCAATAGAGGCTGCAAAGGCTGGGGAGGCAGGAAGAGGATTTTCTGTTGTAGCAGCAGAGATAAGGAAATTAGCAGACCAATCAAGGAACTCAACTAAAGATATAGAAGAGATGCTAAGAAAGATAACAAACCAGGCGAATAATACAGAAACGGCAGCTGCATCAGTTGAAGCAATTATAAAGGAACAAATTAATTCAGTATCTGGAGTTTCCAAAGCCTTTAGCAAAATAACAAATGCAATGAGTGAGCTATCAAATAAGATAGAGGATATAAATAAATCGATACAGGAGATAGACAAGGATAAGAATGATATAATATATAGTATAGAGAGTATATCAGCAATTTCAGAAGAAACAGCAGCATCCTCAGAAGAGGTATCAGCATCAACCCAAGAGCAGTTAACAGCAATAGAAGAACTCAAATCAATGGCCGAAAAACTTTATTCTTTAGCACATGAACTAGAAAAAGCTATGGAGATATTTAAGATATAATTCTATGTTAAGGGTATCTTCTTAAAGATACCCTTATATTTTTAAAAACTACTTATTTTTAAAAAACGAATAAAATCTAAAAAAGAAAATTAAATTATGATAATTTATTTAAAAATAAATATTTCAATTTCATAAATATTTAATTATTTATTGTTATTAAACAACAAATTGTGATAAAATATTACATAATATGACATATCATTTAAAATGGAAGTGAAATTTTTATTATGCAAGGGACAAAACAATTTTTAGAAACAGTTAATAAATATCTTTTGGGTATCGATAATAGTGTTTCCATAAACAGATACAACAATACAAGTTTTGAAATATATTATGCGAATATGGAAAAGAAAAATATAAGAAGTATATTAATTGTTTTAGATAAATATAGTTATACTTTTTGTATTAATAATGTAATTAGCAAGATTAACAATCAAATAAAAGATATGATACCCAAAGGATACAAGATTCTGCTTTTCTTGAAAAAGCCTTTCAATGATGAAAATAAAATCATATATGAGATATTAAATTACATAAATGATATAAATTGTAAATTGGGGGGGGGGGGTATTTAACCCTAATAATACAATATATGTTAATAATGTAATAGAAATGAAAATTATAAAATCTAATAATATAAATAATAATGAATTTATTACTGTTTTTTACGGGCATAACTTTTATAAAGAATTAGATAGCGAAATGGATTTAAATCCTGAAAATTATATTTGTTTTATATTAAGAATAATGCTAAATACTATAAAAGATGATATAGATAGAAATACAAAAATATGGTTATTTATATATAGCTTTGATAAAGCGGATAATATTAAAAATGCAATATTGAATACTCACAAAAATTTTACTATTGATAATATTGAAAGAATATTTTTTTATAATGAGATATTATTAAATGAATGGATATATTATAAACAATCTTAACCATTATATTTAATCAAGTATTTATTTAAAAAATTTAACACTGAAATAGTGGTTATGTCAGAAGTGGGGAATGAAAAACTTGATGCTCAAGAAATATTCGAAGAGATAGTGAGCCTGCTTCATTGTTACAGTATGAAACTGTATAGCAAAAGAAAGATTAAAAAGATAAAAGAAATATTGGAGAGCGTAGAAGATGAAAAAGACAGTTAAAAGAGTTGAACAAATTCAACTAAATAGAAAACACGACATATGGAACTATTTTGATGAAATATGTTTTGCCTCAAAAAATTTATACAATTACGCCAATTATATTGTAAGACAATAATTTGTACACAATAACAAATGGATAAGATACAGGTAGTTAGATAGAGAATTAAAAAAACATGAAACTTACAAAAACCTGCCTGCCCAAACAGCCCAGCAAACATTGAGATTACTTGATAGAAATTGGAAATCGTTTTTTAATGCTATGAAAGAATGGAAGAAAGATAAAAGCAAATTTTTAGGCAGACCAATGTTGCCAAAGTATAAAAAGAAAGACGGTAAAGCCATTGCTATATTTACAAATCAGCAATGTAAGATTAAGAATGGTTATTTGACCTTCCCCAAAACAGATTTAACACTAAAAACTACAGTAACAGGTAAATTAAAAGAAGTGAGAGTAATACCTAATGAATGTGTTTACATTGTTAAAATAGTGTATGAGAAAGAGATATTGAATGAAGTTATAAAAGAGTCTCAAAGAATAGCAGGAATAGATTTAGGACTTGATAACTTTGTAACTTTGGTAAATAACATAGGTGTAAAGCCTATTGTTATTAATGGCAGATTTATCAAGTCGATTAATCAGTATTATAACAAGAGGAAAGCAGAACTTATGAGTTATATTGGCAATAGGGGGACAAGCAAAAGGATAGAAAAACTTACACTAAAAAGGAATAATAAAATAAAAGACTTTATGCACAAAACAAGCAGGTTTGTACTTAAATGGTGTAAAGAACACAACATTTATACTATTGTTATTGGCTATAACAAGGGATGGAAACAAGAAATAGAATTAGGTAAATTGAACAATCAAAACTTTACAGGGATTTCTTACTATTAATTTATCAATATACTTGAGTACAAATGTGAGGAAGAAGGAATTAATGTAATTAAGATAGAAGAAAGTTATACAAGTGGATGCAGTTCTCTTGATGGCAAAAAAGTATGTGAAGAAAATTATAACTCGAATCGTCGAATTACAAGAGGTTTATTTAAGAGCAACAAAGGGATTCTAATAAATGTTGATGTGAATGCAGCATATAATATTATGATAAAAGCATTCCCCGAAACGTTTGCAGAGGGGATAGAGGGTGTGGGGTTACACCCAGTTAGGCTAAATATAGCCTAATAAAGAATAGTATTTAATAAAATTTATGATAAGTTTTATTATATTAAACACTATTCATAACCTACCACTTAAATAAAAATTATATGAAATAGGTGATACTATGTTTTTGGTGTTGACTATTACCCAGAGCATTGGGAAGAGGAAAGATGGGAAACTGATGCCAAGCTTATGAAGGAAGCTCAGATTAATGTTGTAAGGCTTGCTGAGTTTGCTTGGTGTAGGCTTGAAAAAGAGGATGGAGTTTAAACCTTGTAAGTATTTAAAAAACTGTATATTGGAAACAGTAAACCTGATGATTTAAATTTTCCGAAATAAATACAGTTAGCAAAAGTAAAAGATATAATATCTTAAAGTTTTAGGTAAAAGATTGTAGAGATTTTTAATAATATTAATACATAGATATTATTAAACTTAATAAAGAAACTTTAGGATTAATAGTTATCAAAACAGGAATAATAGCTAATTAAAGGAGTAAGTGCCAAACATAATTAGAAAAAGAATCTATACAAATATCAATGACGGATGGAGATATAATAAATGGGGAATCAAATATTTTATTTATAGCTAATTACTACATAAGGAGCAATCATATTAATGGGTTTATTTGTAAGATATATATTATTAAAGAACTATTTAATGATTATGATTAAGGAAATATTTAAATTTATTAAAACAAAAAAAGTCATATTTATAACTGCTATTTTAATTAATTCTTTGATTTTTATTATTATTGTATGGATAAATATAGCAATAAATAGAATAATTAAAGGAGTATTATATTCAATAACTGGCATAGTTATTTATCTATTTAAATCAACATTAATGCTTAGATTTCTATTAAATCAATTAAAGTTTTTGGAAGATTTAAAATCCACAGCTTCTAATATGTTATTTCTATTCAATTCTCATTTACTCACTTTAAAATCAATAATCATAGCTATTTCTATTGGAAACTTAAATATATCAAAAGAGACTTTATTTTGAATAAACACAATAATATATTTAAATATTTATTCCTCTATATTATTTCTCTTTACTCTTATTTCTCAGTTAATGTTTATATATCAACGGGTACAATATCCAAAGAAGATGATAGTATTATATCTAACTGTTAAAAAATTAAGAAACATAGACAAACTATTTTTGAATATAAGACACTTAGTTGAATAGCTGTTTGGAATACGTATTACTTAATTATGGAGTAATTTTTTTACTTGTTACATTTAAATCTGATGATAAATATTTAAATCCTAATTATATTTTTGGAAGGTTTATAAAAGTGCTTAGCGAAATAGTTGGAATAAGCTTACCATCATATATAGAGAATTTAAATTGAATGATCATATTTGAAACATGGGTAAAAATTATTTATTTTATCTTAATGGGTATCTTTATTGTTGATTATCTATTAAATAATGAAGATAAAATTAAAAATTAGATTAATAAGATTTAGCTAAGAATTTTATTTTAATTTAATCCATAATTAATGAATATACAATAATATAAATAAAAATTTATATTTATATTAATTATATTTTTTCTTGAGCAAGTAGATAAAACCGCAATTATTTTTCTATGAGAATAGAATTGCTATAAAATTATTGTATTATGTATTAATGTTTATTTTATAAAAGAATATTTATCAAGTGTTAGTATTGTTTTTGATAATACTACTCTTTTATTTTTCTATTGGTCATAGAGAAATAGAAAAATTAGTAGAAAACTTTTTTTATATTATTCTATACATTTGCTTAATTGATTTAGATATAATTTAACTTATTAAATTTCATATCCAAATTTTATCCCTCATTTTTAGTAATTTGTCTATACTTGCTAAATAATATTTTAAATAATCATTTTTCAGTATCAAATCATTATACATATAAAATTATTAAAACTATGCCATTTATACAATTTTTTTAATTTTAATTAAATACAAGTAGAAATTAAACAATACAAGTTTAATATATTTAGTTTAATATATATAAAGGTATAAACCTCTAATTGTAGAATATTTAAAAAAACTATTGGAGGATACCTATTAATGTTTAATAACTCAAGCTAAAATATTTCATTATTGAAAAGGAAAGGGGTGTAAACAATTAGCTATAAATATGATATTATTGTCGACTATCTGATGGAGCTGATATATAACAATAATAGTAAAAAATTACCAAGTGAAATTGAACTTATGAGAAAATTTAATGTAAGTCGGCAAACAATTAGAAAAGCATATGATATTTTAAAGGAAAAAGGCTTTATCAATTCAAAACAAGGCAGAGGTTATTTTAAAGTTGAAAATATATATAACTCTAAAATAAATAAAAAAGACACTATTGCAATAATACTACCATTTTATAATAATTACATTTTTCCTGAAATATTACAAGGAATTCAGGATGAATTAGAGGATTATTACCTTTATATAAGGGGAACAAATAATTCGGTCATAAATGAAACAAAAATAATAAAAGAAATCTCTGAAAATGATTTTATTAAAGGAATTATAATTGAACCTACGCTTGATATGGTTGAAAGAGACTATGAACAGATAAAAATATGGAACAAATTAACCAACAGGCAAGTTCCAATAGTAACAATTGATAGTTATTACAAATTTATTGATAATTCATATGTTATTTTAGACGATCATTATGGTATGAAGCTAGCAATAGAATTTCTAGTAAATTTGAATCATAAAGTGATTGGGGGTATATTCCCAATAACAAGGGTTACAGGAATAAGAAGAAAAGAAGGATATAGATATTATCTGAAAAAATATGGTATTTATGATATTAAATATGAATTAGATATAGAAAATATTATGGCAAATAATAACGAATATTTGAACATATCAAATGCTACAGAAATAGAAAACCAAATTCAACAATGCTTTGAATATCCAATAGATTTTCTAAAATATTGTCTAAAAAATATATTAAATGATTTAAATAAAGCAACAGCATGGATATGTTTTAACGATATGATAGCGTTAATATTAATAGATGCTTTAAGAGAAAAAGGATTAAGTGTACCAAATGATGTTTCAGTTATTGGATTTGATGATTCTATTTTTTCAAATATTTCAGAAATTAAACTTACGACAATTTGGCATCCTAAATATTTTATGGGTAAAAAAGCTGGTCAAATTTTAAAAAAGTTATTATCAAAAAGAATTACAAAAGAAAAAGAAATAATAAAGCCAAGATTAATTATTCGAGATTCTGCAGCAAAAAATATTTAAATAATTATAAAAGATATTAAAGGAGGAAAACACTATGATAAAGTTTAGAAAAATTTTTATAGAGTTAATTATATCTTCATTAATAATTTCTTTAATTGTGCACCCAATAAATGTGCAAAGTGCAAATAGTAGTACAAAATCAAAATTAATAACAGTTTGGGGTTGGCCTGCTGCAGACAGTGCTTTTAATTCAGTAATAAAAGGATTTAATAAAGCTTATCCAAATGTAAAGGTTAAAATAGTAATGATGGCTACTGCTGATGTTCATAATAAATTATTAAGTTCATTAGCAGCTAAAGCAGGTGCCCCTGATGTTAGCATGATTGAAAATGCACAAATAGGCAAGTTTAAATCAACAGGTGGCTTAGAAAACCTATTAGTAAAACCATATAATGCAATAGAGTTGAAAAATCAATTTGTTCCATATGCATGGAGTGAAGCTTTAACTAATGATAATAGACTAATTGGGTTGCCATGGGATATCGGTCCATGCACATTATTTTATAGAAAAGATATTTTTAAAAAGGCAGGACTTCCAACAGAGCCAGAAAAAGTAGCTAAGTTGTTAAATACATGGGATAATTTTATTGAAGCAGGAAAGAAGATTGTAAAAAGTAATAATAAAGTATGGATGATGAGCAATGCAATAAATTTAATTGATATTTATTTTGGAGCTAGTTCAAGACATAATTTTTATGATAGTTCATATAACTTTATACTAAAAAAAGATGAGGTAGTAAAAGTATTAGACATTGCAAAAAAAATAAGAAATAACAAATTAGATGCAAAGGTTAATTTATGGACTCCTGAATGGCAAGCAATGTTAAAAGATGGGAAAATAGCAGTTGAAATAGTAGGTTCTTGGTTTGGTGGTTTCTTAAAAAGCTGGATTGCTCCTCAATCTAAAGGAGTATGGGGAGTTACTTATGTGCCAGAAAATGCGGCTTATAATTGGGGTGGCTCATTCTTAGCAATTCCATCACAAAGTAAAAATAAAAATGAAGCATGGAGTTTTATCAAATATTGTCTTGCAGATAAAAATTCTCAAAATACTATGTTTAAAACTGTTGATTATTTTCCCGCTTATATTCCAGCTTGGGATGATGATATGTACAAAGAAAAAGATCCATATTTTGATAATCAACAAACAAAATTGTTATGGATAGATATAGCTAAAAAAATAAAAAATATACATGTCACCAAATTAGACCCGATTGTTGCTCAAACATTAAATGAAGAAGCTACAAAAGCAATAAATCAAAATATTAATTCATCGGTTGTTGTTGATAATGCCTTTAAACGAATTGAACAACAGACTAAACAAGATATCAAAACTCTAAAAAACCAAAAATAATTAATAATGAGCTAATAGTTTTAACTTGATTTTCTAAAAAAAGAGCTAGGTAAAACCTAGCTCTAATAATTTAATATATATAAAGTCTATTTTTTGTGAAAGGAGTAAACAATTTAATGAATAGACTATTAATAAAATCTATTATTAAAAATAGATATGCTTATTTATATATATCGCCATTTTATATATTATTTGCAATATTTGGTGCTTTTCCAATTGGTTATGCTTTATATTTAAGTTTTTTCGAATGGGATGGAATATCAGAAAGAATTTATATAGGTTTTACAAACTACATAAATATATTTTCTGATAATTTATTTTGGAAATCTATTTTAAATACTGTTATAATGGCTGTTTTAGCACATATACCTATGTTGTTTTTAGCATTATTAATTGCTTTTTTAATAAATACAAATTTAGTAAATAAATTTTTTAAAGAATTATTACGAACATTATATTTTATGCCAATTATAACATCATCTGTAGCAGTAGCCTTAGTATTTATGACTTTATACGGCCAACAATATGGATTAATAAATAGTATATTGAAAATAATTGGCATCTCACCAATTGATTGGTGGGGAGGAAGTGGCTTTTTTATTAAACCAGCAATTATAATTTTATTTATTTGGCGTTGGATAGGTTGGAATATGGTTATTTATTTAGCTGGTTTTCAAAGTATACCTAGTGACCTATATGAAGCGGCAGAAATAGACGGAGCCACTAAAATTAGAGTTTTTTTTAGTATTGCTTTGCCAATAATCAAACCAATTATTCTTTATACTGTTATTATGTCTACAATTGGTGGTCTAACTATGTTTGAAGAACCTTTTATGCTTGTGGGAACTTCTGGTGGTACAAATTCAGAAGGTTTAACAATGTCATTGTACTTATATAGCCAAGCATTTGAATTTTCCCATTTTGGCTATGCATCAGCCTTTGGATTTTTAATTAGTTTAATAATTTTTTTATTTTCAATTATAAATTTAAAATTGTTTAGAACAGAGAGGTGATAAATTTATGAAAAAAGTATTAACAAATTTAGTATTATTTATTGGTGCAATAATAATGATTTTCCCTTTTTATTGGATGATTATTTTATCGACACATTCTTCACAAGAAATTTTTTCATTCCCACCTCCATTGCTTTTTGGAAAAAATTTATTAAAAAATATGGAAGTCTTAATTAATACTTTACCTTTAATAAAAAATTTTATAAATAGTTGTATTGTAGCATTTTCTTCGGTTGTACTTGTATTGTTTTTTTGCTCAATGGCTGGCTATGCTTTTGCTATGTATGATTTTCCTGGCAAAAACGCTTTATTTTTAATTTTATTAGCTTCTATGATGATACCAAGTATAATGACAATTGTTCCCTGGTTTATAATGATGACTCAGTTTGGTTGGGTCAACAAATTTTGGGGACTAATTATTCCTGGTGCTGCCAATGCATTTGGTATATTTTGGATGAGACAATACTGTGAAACTGTTGTTTCAAAACAATTGATAGAAGCTGCTCAAATAGATGGTTGTCCAGAATTTAAATTATATTTTAAAATAATAATGCCAATATTGCAACCAGGAATGGCTGCACTTGGTATATATACTTTTATAAATAATTGGAATAATTTTATGGGTCCATTACTTATATTAAAAGACCCAGAATATTTTACTTTACCAGTAGCTTTAAGTGCTTTAAAAGGTGATCCAACCAGAGGATACGATTACGGAGTATTAATGGCTGGAACAATGGTAGCTGTTATTCCTATCTTGATAATTTATATTCTATTTTCAAAATACATAATTGCAGGTATGACAGCAGGAGCACTTAAAGAGTAACATAAATCATATTGCAAATAATATTTCAGGAAGGTGATATTATGTTTTTTGGTGTTGACTACTACCCAGAGCATTGGGAAGAGGAAAGATGGGAAACTGATGCCAAGCTTATGAAGGAAGCTCAGATTAATGTTGTAAGGCTTGCTGAGTTTGCTTGGTGTAGATTAGAAAAAGAAGAAGGTGTATTTGATTTTGATTGGCTTGATAAGGCTATAGAAATTTTGTCTAAGTATGGTATTAAAGTAATATTAGGAACTCCCTCGGCAGCACTTCCAAGATGGTTACAGGAAAAATATCCTGAGGTATTGGCTGCAGATTTTGAAGGGAAAAGATTTTCATATGGTGGACGAAGAGATTACTGCCCCAATAGCAAGATATTAAGATATTATTTAGAGAGAATTGTAACCAAGTTAGCTCAAAGATATGGAAATAATCCAAATGTTATAGGTTGGCAGATAGACAATGAATTAGGCGGAGAAAATAGTGCTTGCCACTGTGAAAACTGTGAAAATGAGTTCAAAAGTTGGGTAAAGAAAAAGTATAAAACTATTGAAAACTTAAATAAAGAATGGGGACTTGTCTTTTGGTCACATGAACTATCTTCTTTTGAAGAAGTTTTTATTCCAAGAAAAGCTGTATCAGCACATAATCCATCATTGCTATTAAATTATAAAAGGTTTATGTCAGATAGCTTTATAAATTTTGCTAAGTTTCAAACTGACATTCTAAAAAGATATATTAGTGAGAATCAAATAATTACCCATAATTTTATGGGTGCTTTTGATGAAATAGATTATCACAAATTAGGTTCTTTAGTTGATGTTGTTGGATATGACTGCTATCATGCTGGTTTTTGGGCTCCACCACCAAAATGGTCTGATGTATCATTCCATAACAGCATAATGAAAGGTTTGAAAAATAAAAATTTCTGGATGATAGAACAACAAAGTGGAGCTGGTGGATGGCAGATTATTGGTGATAACCCACGACCAGGTGAAATTAAGCTTTGGTCATATCATTCCATAGCTGAAGGAGCTGATGCTTTGATCTATTTCAGATGGAGGACTGCTACATTTGGAATGGAAGAGTATTGGCATGGAGTACTTGATCATGATGGAGTTCCAAGAAGAAGATATCAAGAGGTTCAAAAAGTAGGGCAAGAACTAAAAAATATAGGCAATATAATAGAAAATACTAATATAAAAACTGACATAGCAATACTTAGGAGCTATGATAACTCATGGGTATTCAAAATACAGCCTCATAATAAGGCTTTGAATTATAACAATGTTTCTTCAATGTTTTATAAAGCTTTTAGAAAGCAAAACTATATGGTTGATACAATTTTTGAAGATGCTGACTTTTCAAAGTATAAGGTGATTGTCGCACCACTACTTATAATGCCAAGTAGCAAATTAGTTGAAAAATTATATGATTTTGCAAAGAATGGCGGTAGGCTAATTTTATCATACAGAAGTGGTGTTAAAGACATTGAAAACAAAATACTTAAGATACAGCCTCCAGGTCCATTCAAGGAATTGATTGGGGCAGAGGTTTTTGAATATGATGCATTTTTCAGCAGAAAAAATAGTATTTCATCTGATATTATTGCCTGCAGTTCTAATGTAGACCTTTGGGCAGATATTTTAGAAACTAATACAGCAAAGCCTTTAGCATATTATAAAGATGATTACATGAAGGATAAGATAGCGATAACAGAAAATAGCTTTGGTAATGGTAAGGTTTATTATATAGGCAGTATGCCTAATGATGAATTTCTGAAGAAATTATCCAATTATATCTTAAAAGATACCGATATAAAGCCAATATATCAGAATATATTAGAGAATATAGTATTTACAGAAAGGTATGCAGAAAACTATAAACTTACGTTCATTTTGAATTATGAAAACAAGGAATATGAAATAGATAATAGCTTTATAGATGGCTATGATATAATTACAAATGAACAATATGGAGAAAAGATAAAACTAAAGCCTTTTGATGTAAAGATTATAAAAACTAATTTATAGCTTAACGTGGCAAGACATCTTTTGAAATAAGAAAAATATAGAAGCAAATTCGAAAAGAAAGAAATATTTATTTAATACATTACACTGGTTCCAAACAGGGGAAGAAGGAGCAATTATTTCTGAGTTCTCAACATGAAATTCTGATGAGATTGATATATTTACAGATGCAAGGATTAAGAGAATACAAGTAATAGAATAGACACTAAGAATATTATAGGTTATATGCTCTTATGAATTATCATAGAGGCTATCCAAAGAAAATAGGATAGCCTCAACTTTTACAAGGGGATTTACTTTTATTTATTAAACATAACCTTAATTGTTTTAATTTCAAATGGTTTAAAATCTACCAATATATTATTCTGGCTAACTTCTAACTTTGAAGTAATATTTTCCAACATATCACATTCGAATGCTTCTTTAATATTATCCCATAAAGTTATTTTTGTGCTTTCCCTTCTATTAAAGCATTCATATAGCCTTAATATGATAGAATTATCATCTTCCGCTTTTTTTACTACCTCGACTACAATATTATTCTTATCAACCGATATAAATGAGTTTGTATTTGGTAGAATACCTTTCTGTTTATCTTTTATAATACAATAAACTGGAGTATTCAATGAATACGCCATTTGGTGAGTATTACCTTCTTTCCAATTTCCTATATGAGGATATAACGAATAAGTAAAATAATGTTCTTCTCTATCTGCTTCCTTATTTGGTTCAATACCAGATTTTATTAAAGTTAAACCGATCTCATTATCTATTACACTATGGCCGTATTTTGAATCATTTAATAATGAGACCCCATAATTGTCCTCAGAAATATCAACCCATTTATGACCAACAGATTCAAATCTTGCAATATCCCATGTAGTATTGAGATGTGTTGGCCTTTCAATGTTTCCATATTGAATATCGAAAGTTGCTTTTGTCGCATTTATATCTAATGGGAACAAAACTTTAAGTAAAGTTTGATCTTCTTTCCAGTTTATATATGTTTTAAAATCAATTCTTGGTATATCGTTGTATAAAATTATATCTTGTTCTATTATTGAATCTTTATATTCTCTATTTACTCTTAAAACTATTCTTATTGGGCCATTTTCGATAATCTTTATAGATTTTATATCATCTATAATCCAGAATTTTTCTCTATAATAAAAATCAATATCCCAGTTATCAAAATTCATTGGCTTATCCTCATATGCAACAAACAGATTTCCTTTTTTATTCTTTTTAAGTATTTGTCTATTACACCTTTTATCCAAAATATTATTGATATTTCCGTATTCATCTAATGTTACTTTAAAATATCTATTTTCTAACACATTAGAATTAATAATGAAACTATTATCAGATTGTTTTAAACTTCCTTCAATAATTTTAAATAATTTATAACCTTTAGCTGGGATATTTTGAGCATAAAAGATATATTTATTATCGTTTGTTTGTTGTACGTAATATTTATTGCCATCCATGTCTTCTAAATAAAATTCGCCAAGTGAATGATATTCAAAATCAACAATTTCATTACGTGTAAAAGATAGAGTATTAAATACCACTAATGATCTATAAGAAATATCTATTTTACTACAAATATAATCTATCGAATTTTTAAGTATATTCTTGCTTATCTCTTGAGCTTGTAAATATTGTATTTTTGAATCCTCATAAACTTCCTTAATCGATGAACCAGGTAAGATATCATGAAATTGATTCAGTAATAATATTTTCCAGCCATTATTTAAATCATCTTGTGGATAAGGTATTCCTAAATATGAAGCAATAGAAGCTAAAAATTCTGCATCTTGATACATTATTTCTGATGTTCGATTAAATTTTTTATTTCTTGACATAGAAGTATATGTACCTCTATGATATTCTAAATATAGTTCACCAACCCATTTAGGTAGATATTTATTATTATTAATATTTTGTTCTAATTGTTCAAAATACTCTTTTAATGTTCCAAGTTTAACTTTTGGGATATTAGCAATTCCATTTTTCATTCTTTTTGCATTTTCTAACATTTCACGAGTTGGTCCACCACCACCATCACCATATCCATAAGCTATAAGAACATTATTATTAATATTTTTTTGTTGATATCTTTCCCAAGCACCCAATACCTGTGAGGGATTTATTATACCATTGTAAGTAGTCATATGCCATTTATCCTTATAATCCTTAGTTGATATAAAGTAAGTCAATATTTCTGTTCCATCAATTCCTTGCCATAAAAATGTGTCATACGGGAACTTGTTAAATTGATTCCAACTTATTTTTGTAGTTACAAAATAATCAATTCCACTTTTTTTAAGAATTTGTGGCAAAGCAGCACTATAACCAAACACATCAGGCAACCAAAGAATTTTGTTATCAACATTAAATTCTTTTTTGAAAAAACGTTTACCAAATAAAATCTGCCTAATTAGTGATTCACCTGATGTTACATTACAATCTGCTTCTAACCACATTGAGCCTTCGGGTTCCCATTTTCCTTCTTTTATTTTTTGTTTTATTCTTTCATAAACCTCAGGATAATCCTCCTTAATAAATTGATATAGCTGCGGCTGGCTTGACATAAATCTATATTCAGGATATTCATCCATCAACTTTAATACAGATAAAAAACTTCTCAATGCTTTTTGACGAGTTTGACTCAAACGCCATAACCATGCCACATCAATATGTGTATGCCCAATACAGGTAGCAATAATGTTTTCATGGGCTTTGTTATTTTTATAAAATTCATTATTAATATAATTTTTTGCTTCTAAGACAGATTTAAAGAAATGGTTTGATAATGGTTTTCTTAAATCAATTAAATTTATAGTATTATTAACAATCTTTAATATATTATATTTATCTAAACTTTCATCAGGAATAAATTCTAAACTATTTATTAATACTTCCAGGTCAAAAAATAGGTCCTTCACATCTCTATTAAACTGAGCAATTTCAACAAAAAGCTTTAGCTCTTTATAAAGCATACCTGTATGTGCATGTAAATCTATTCTTATATTTTCCCCTTCTACAAAATGCTCACTTAATATTACTTCTCTGTGATTAACATCAATACCTTGTATCATATTGCCATTTAAGAATAGTATAAATTGTGGGTTTATTGCATCCCAACCATCAGTATCTGTATAAATTAAAAGTGCTAAATCTTTATTTTCTAATATCTTTGGAATTTTGAATTCAGCCTTAAACCAGAAATTTTTATCAATACCTGCCCATCGATCATATTTTTTGAGTTTATTCCATTTATTATTTTCTATCTTATCAACTTCATTTGGTGATTTATAATGCCCCTCAATAAAATCAAATTCTTCAATTGCATATCTATTAATAAATATATAATTTTTTAATTCATCAGTTATTTTTTTTGCTCTTTCCCTTAAAAAAAACATGATATTAACCTCCATGAAACGTTTATAATTTTCTGACGCTGTTTCCTTCAACCAACCTATAAGATACATAATTTGTTTTAATTTCTAATGTTTGATTATTTACTAATTTATCAATACATTCAATTGCTAATTGAGCAATCCTTTCTTCATCTTGTTTAATATGTGTTATCAGTATATTATTAGGATACATTGCAAAATATGAGGTATCAAAACACACTAATGAAATATCATCCGGAACTTTCAAATTCATTTTCATTAATGCTTTCAGTGTTAAATACAATGTATTAGTATTTATGCATATTAATGATGTAATCTCCTTGTTATTATTTAGGTATTTGCATATACTATTTATTGCTTCTCTTGTTAAATGACTATCGTTTTCAATATTATAATTCCAACAAGCTTCAAAAGGTATTTCAGTAAAAACATATCTTTTTTTATATTTGATATTATTTATTGCCAACTCTTCAATATATCCATTAATTCTTTCTTCTATACTTGAAGCAGCTGTTGGTGCAAAACTAATTATACCAATGTTTTTATGATTCATTTTTATTAAATATCTTGTTAAATTTTGCATTGCTTCTTTATGATTTATTGAAACAGACGCAATATTAAGTCCGGCAAACTTTTTATCAATTAAAACAATTGGGAAATTTTTAATACTAAGCTGAACAATTTCAGGATTATAACTTTCATTGTGGACAGGATTCATAACTATTCCTTTTACTTCAGATTCCATTAACTGATTTATTGCTATTTTTTCATTTTCATAACTGTTAATACTTATTTTTGTAATTACATCATATCCATATTCAGATGAGTATTTTAGAAAATATTTTGTAAAATTCTTTCCAAAACTTTGATCAATATCTTCTAAAATTAATCCAATACACTTCTTATATTTTTCAGTAGATTCAGCCTTATTTTCTTGAACATTTATTAATTGATTTTTTATAAATATACCTTTTCCCCTTATTTTATAAACTATACCATCTTTCTCTAAAAGCTCCAACGCTTTTTTGATGGTAATCTTACTTGTACCAAAAAGTTTACATAACTCTTCTTCGGTACCTAACTTATCTCCAGTTTTTAAATTATTCTGTTCAATAATTGCTATTAATTTATTGTATATGTCTATATATTTTATTGTAATTGATTGCATCAAATCACTTCCTCATATTGTAATACAAAAAATATAACATATTTTTTATGTTATATACAATTATGTTTTATCCTTTTATACCACTGAAAGTCTTACCCTTAACAAAGTAGTTCTGTGAAATAACGAAAATAATTATAATTGGTAAACTAACAAGGACGGCTGCAGCCATTAAATGAGGCCAAGAAGTCATATATGTTGATTTAAATTGTTGTAATGCAAGTTGTAAAGTATATTTTGATTCTTCCTGTAAATAAATTAATGGTCCTGTAAAATCATTCCATAAATTTAGCAATTGAAACAAACAAATAGTAATAATAGCTGGTTTTGACCACATTTCGCTTTCAAACCATGCTGGGGCCACAATGCCTATATTATTTAACAAATAATTTATATAATCAAATCGATTATTAAAGGACCATTGCCATATTAAAGCAATAGCAACCGTTGGTACTAAAGTTGGTATAAAGAATATTGCTCTAAATACACCAATAAACTTAATTATTGAATTTAAAAGAACTGCAATTAAAACACCTAAAATTAAATTAAGTGGTACTGCTATTATGGTATAAAATAAAGTATTTTTTACTGATATGATAAACAAATCATCATTGAAAGCAGATAAATAATTTTTGAAACCAGTAAAACTTTTTATATCTATTCCATTATAATCAAAAAAGCTAAAAATAAATGATGATAATATTGGATAGATATAAAATAATAATAAACCAATTAACCATGGTAATGAAAATAATATGCCCCATTTGACCTTATTTCTTTCTATTGAAACTTTTCTATGCATATCTATCAACCCACCAAAAATATATTATATTAATTGTGGTCTTCTGCTTTTACAGAAGACCACAAAAAATTTTTATTTATATACTAATTCCGTGTTTACTTTGTCTGTTACCTTTTTCAATAAATCTTTTGGTGTTCCCTTTCCATATAATGTATTGTTGGTTGCTGTAACTAATTCATCCCATGACAACTGTCCTTTTGGAATTGGAGGTCTACACTTTGAACTTGGTAGTAAATCAGCAACTACTTTACCATATTGATATTCTTTATACCATTTTAGACTATCATTTATTTTTTTAGCTGACATGAAGTGAGCTGTTTCTTCACTATAAGTATATACACCATTACTAGTACTTAAGTATTTCATGAAATCAAAGCTTACTTGTTTATTCTTTGCTCCTCTTGGCATTACTACTCCCCAGGCACCTGCCCAAGATACTACTCTTTTTCCATCCGGTGATGGAATTGGAGCAACGCCATATTCAATATCAGGTGCTAATGTTTTATATGTTGCATCATCCATGGTCCACTAACCATCATAGCAACTTTTCTTGTTAAAAATAGTTCAATATTACTTGCTGTAGCAGTAGAAAAGCTTTGAACATCAGCTGCATTATATTTTTTAGCGTAAGATACTTCCCATTCTAATGCTTTAATAATATTAGGATCATTAGCTGTTATTTTACCAGTATTTTTATCTTGGAATTCTCCACCCAATACCCATCCACAAGTGTATAGCCAACCTTGGCTCAACCATGGGATAAAACCAATTTGTTCAAATCTATTACCTTTTTTATTAGTTAACTTTTCTGCCATTTTATCTAATTCTACAATAGTTTTTGGTGGTTTTTCTGAATCAAAGCCAGCTTCTTTAAACAATTTTTTATTCCAATATAATGTTCTTGTATCAGCATCTGTTGGTAAACCATATAATTTGTTTGTATAATTTGGTTCAGACCATGCATAAACAAAAAATAAATCCTTTGTTATATTGTTTTTCTTAGCTGTTTCAGTAATATCTTCAAACAATATTCTGTACCCCATTGAGGTACCATAAAACGATCAAACCAAACAACGTCAGGTGGATTTTTTGCAGCAATAGCAGTCATTAATTTATCTGTAATACCTTGCCACTACCACTACCACCAACAAATTGTCCTTTTACAACAACTGTTTTACTTGGAACATTAAAATTCTTAACAATTATTTCCGAACATGGCTTCTCAGGTAATTCACTCATTGGATGCCAAAATGTAATTTGAACTTTTGAAGCCGCTTGAACTAATGTGTCGAATGAAACTGATGTAATAACAAAAGAAATCAGTAGTAAAACATCAACAAAGCACAACCATTTTTTAACAGGCACAACAAACAATCTTCATTATTTTTTATTCATAAAATATTATATAAATATATATTAAACATGTCAATATATTATATATATAATTTGAATATAATATTATATATTAAAAAGCATGATTTAATGTTACATAATAAATAATTAATATTTTATTTGTCATAAATTTAATTATTTTTGAGATAAATAATTGTATTAGTATATAATATTCGAATAATTATTTAATAGTACTTAACTGATCTTTTTAATATATTTTAATACTTAAGTTTTTCATAAATTATTTAATATAAAATTTTATAATAAATGACTGTAACTTAAAAGACATAATGTTACTAAGTTTATATTATTTCACTCATTTTATGTAATATATTGTTGTGAAATGTCTTTTTTTACATTATAATTTAAAGTATATTAACCAGAGTTTGGGGGAATATATTTTGTTTAATGAAGGTAATCATTTCAATATATTGTTCTCTTTCTTAAAGAAGAAGGGTTTAGCTCGAAACTTATCAAAGCTTTTGATAGGATCTATTGTATTACCAATATTATTTATAGGCATTATTTCAGTAACATCTTCGTATAATTCAATTATTAGCAAAAGCAAGGATGGATTTTTATCAACCACTCATTCAACTGGAATGTATATGGATTCAATATTTAAAAATGTAGAACAGAATATCTTTCAACTTATTACAAATAATGTTTTATTAGATTACTATTCTGAAACTTCAACAGATTATGCAAAGCCAGTTGCAAGAGAGAATGCTCAAAAAATGATTTCAAATGTGATGAATACTAATAATCTAATTTCTGGTATACATATTATTACTGATAAAGAAACCACTATTACATATCCAATGGATAGTGTTTCGTTTATATATGATTTTAATAAAATTAAAAATTCAAACTGGTACAAAAGGATAGAATCGGCTAATGGAAGACCAATATGGTTTGATAATCACTTTGAAGCATTTGATGATATATCTATTAAAAATGGATATAAAATTGATGCTTACGCAATTTCTGTCGGGGTTAGTTATATTGATATTAGGACAAATAAAAAAATCGGTGTAGTTATATTTGATATTAGTGAGAAACAATTAAAGGAAACTCTAAGGAATATAAAGCTATCTCAAAATGGATTTTTCTTAACTTTAACCCCTCAAGATAGAATTATTTCATCTGAAAATACAGCATTTAAAATTACAGGCCAAGCATCATTTATAAATAATATAAAAAATAACATAAGTGAGAATAAAAATGAAGGAGCTTTTGAGGCTAAAATTGGTAGTAGAGCATTATTAGTATGTTATTTCCATTCAACATTCTCTGATTTAACATATATTGGAATTGTCCCACTATCAGATTTATTATCAGCAGCTAATGGATTAAGAGCACTTATTATTATAGTTTCAATTATATTTACTATAATTGCTCTTGCTATTGCTATGTATTTTGCGTCAAAGATAGCTTTTGATATTGAAAAGGTCACTCATACAATTAGTACAGCTGCAAGCGGAGATTTGCGTGTGAATAGCAATGTTAAAAGGAATGACGAAATTGGTATTCTATCTGAGAATTTCAATAAAATGACATTACAACTTAGAAGTCTAATAAAAAAGGGAATTGATTTATCAACACAGGTTAATAATTCAATTGAAAACGTTTCAAAAATTGCAAATGAGGTATCATCAATAACTAATGATGTATCTTTAGAAATTCAGGAGATAGCAACAGGAGCTGGAAATCAAGCCGAAGAAGCTAACAAAATACTAAAAAGTGTAACTTATTTTGGTGATAGAATTAATGATGTTGTAAGTGCATCAAATGAGATGGATTCTTTATCTGATGAAGTAAATAATTATACTAATATAGGACTTGAAACAGTAAAAGAACTAAGTAAATGGGCTGAACAAACATCTAAGGTTACCGGCTCCATGATTTCAAATATAAACGAACTTTCTGGATATACAAAATCTATAGGGAGAATTACAAATTTATTAAATAATATTTCAGAGCAAACCAAACTACTTGCTTTAAATGCATCAATTGAAGCTGCTAAAGCAGGTGAAGCTGGAAGAGGATTTTCGGTTGTTGCAGCCGAGATTAGGAAACTTGCAGACCAATCAAGAAATTCAACAAAGGATATTGAAGATATACTAAATAAAATAATTAAACAGACTGATGCTACTCAAAATGTTGCTGATGATGTAGAGAACATAATCAAAGGACAAGAAAAATCTGTGTTAGAAGTTTCAAAATCATTGAGCAATATTATAACTGCAATGAATAAACTTTCTGATAAAATTGAAGATATCAATAAATCAATACATATGATAGACAATGATAAAAACGAGATTATTGAAAGTATCGAAAATATTTCATCAATTTCACAGGAGACAGCAGCGTCTTCAGAAGAAGTTTCGTCGGCTGCCAAAGAACAATTGTCTTCAATTGGAGAGTTAAAAACACTTATTGATAATTTAAACAATTTAGCTCAAGATCTTAAAAAGGCCATGGAAATTTTTAAGGTATAATAAAATCAGAAAATAAGGTGTCTCACCTGTATGTTTTTTAATAGTTTGCTTAAGTAGTCTTGTGAAAAATTAAAATATGACGCTATGTCATTAAGTGATATCTCTTTCTTGTAGTTCTCCTTAAGATACTGTTCAATTATCTCTATAATGTTACTATGTTGTATATCATGGACGTGCAAGGTGAACTACCCCCACCTATAGAGGTGGGGGCTTCGTGGTCAAGGTAAGCTACCTTACCAGATTACCCACGCTCAAAGGGCTGTCCCATCCCCGATAATACCATCTACATGGCTAATTTTAGTAGATTCTTGGCTGCATTTATATCTCTATCATGTTTGGTACCACATTTAGGACATTCCCATTCCCTCAATGCTAAATCCTTTACATCAGTATTTTTATGCCCACATTCACTACATATTTGACTTGATGCATAAGAATGTGGTGCTATTATTATTTCTCTCCCATACCACTTTGCTTTATATTCTATCATCCTTCTAAATTCTGACCATGATACCTCTGTTATTGCCTTTGCTAAATGATGATTTTGTTGCATATTCTTTACCTTCAAATCCTCCATCACTATAACTTGGTTTTCGTTTATTATTTTAGAGGATAACTTATGTAGAAAGTCTTTCCTTTGATTTGCTATCCTTTCATGTAACTTGGATAGTTTTATTCTCGTTTTCTCATAGTTTTTACTCCACCTTTGTTTCCTTGATAAATCCTTTTGTATTTTCTTTATCCTTTTTTCTGTCTTTCTTAACCATTTTGGATTCTCAATTTTTGTCCCATCTGAAAATACTGCAAATTCTTTTAACCCTAAATCTATTCCTATCTTCTTATCTACTTTAGGCAATTCTTTTATTTCTTTTTCAACTAATATGGACACATAATATTTTCCTGCAGGTGTTTTTGATATTGTTACAGATTTTATAATCCCTTCAAATTGTCTATGTTGTTTTATCTTTATCTTTGTGTTTAGTTTTGGCACTTTTAAGTATCCATTATCTATACTTACTGTCCCATTTTGATTATTTGTTGTATATGATTGATAGCCTTTTTTCTTTTTGAACTTCGGAAAACCTATATTCTTATCCCTAAAAAAGTTGTTATATGCCTTTTCTAAATTAAGCTGTGCATTAGCAAGGGCAAGACTATCTACTTCCTTTAGAAATGGATATTCTCTTTTATACTTAGCAGGTGTAGTTTTTAACATTCTTTCTGTTTGCTTGTAATACTCTATTTTGTCTGCAAGCATTTTGTTATATATAAACCTTACACAACCAAATACCTTTGCAAAATATTCCTGTTGTTCTTTTGTAGGGTATATCCTATATTTATATGCTTTTAACACAACTACACCTCTTCTCTTTGATTTTCTATATATTTTTTGATTACTTCAATTGGTGCTCCTCCAGTTGTAAGTAAACAATAACTTCTTGACCATAAACATTCTTTCCATAGTTGTTGTTTTATTTCAGAAAATTCTTTTTTTATTAGCCTTGATATGAAGCACTTTTGTATGCATTGATAAATTTAGAAATTTCGCTATTAGGATGTGCTTTGAATAATATGTGAACATGGTCTTTATCGTGATTCCATTCTTGTAATGTAATATTATAATTCTCTTGTATTTTCTCAAATATTTCTTTTAATCTGTTTGATATTTTATCGTCTATTACTTTTCTCCGATATTTTGTAACTAAAACAAGATGGTAAAATAATAAGAATACTGAATGGTTATTGCTATCTAATTCCATCGATTTATCTCATCTCCTTCCTCTAATGCTGATTGTATCATAGAGGAAGGTATTGTCAAGCAACATTCATCACCCACTTATAGAAGTGTGTGACTTCTGTCGTATTTTAGGTTAAAATACTTAGCAATATCGGCAATTTCTGAATCAAATTTCATTTTTATTCGAGTTAAAGTAATAAATAGCTGATCATTTGTTATGGGCTTTTGCAAATATTCTTTAACTTCATATTTTATTGCTTGCTTTGCATATTCAAATTCATTATAACCACTTATTATAACAACCTTTACACTCGGATAATTGTAATATATTTTTTCGGCAAGTTCCAATTCACCCATAACAGGCATTCTAATATCTGTTATAACTAAATGAGGTAGTTTATCTTCTATTAGCTTTAAGGCTTCTTTACCATCAAAGGCTACTCCTATTACCTCAAAACCACAGTTTAAGTCATTTATTTTTCTTACAATACTTCTTCTAATTAACTCTTCATCTTCAACAACAACACATCTATATTTATTTTTGGACTTTTCCATATTATTTTTCCTCCAAAATAGCTTGATATGGTCCTCCAATAGTAATACAAGCACCAGAATTATCATTATTCTTTATATTAAATATTATATTGTCCTTGTATATTAATTTTAACCTGATGTAAATATTTAAGATACCCATTCCTTCTATTTTTAGATCAGGAATACTATCCAAATTATTAAACTTTTGCATAAACTCTTGAATAGTGTTTAATGCTTGATTGCTAAAGCCAACACCATTATCATATATAGTAATAGTCCAAATATTATCATTTAAGTTTCCTATTATTTTTATCTCCCAAGGTGGAAGTGTGGAAAATGCATGTTTTATACAATTTTTAACAAGTGGCTGGATAATAAGCTTTGGGATAGAAATATTATATATTTCGCTTGGTATATCAATTATATAGTTAAGGTTTACCCCATATCTTATCTTCATACATTCAAGATATCTATTAGTTTGTTCAATCTCATCATATAATGTAACATAATTTTTGGTATTATCTGAAACATATCTAAGCATTTGGGCTATATTGTTACATAGTTTAATAATATCCTTATTCATACCTTCTTCTGCCATTGCACTTATGTTAGCTAAACTATTGAATAAAAAGTGAGGGTTCATTTGAGATTGCAGAGCTAAAAATTTAGCATTAATCTCTTGGTTTTTAGTAATAATTAATTCATTTAATGAAGTTTTTAGTCTTTCATGCAATCTATTAAATGACTTATACAATGATTCAATTTCATTCTGTTATGCTTGTTGATACTTGGAAAGGTGCAGGCTATATAATGGTTGTGTTCATAGCAGGGCTTCAAGCAATATCCAGCGATTATTACGAAGCAAGTGAGATTGATGGGGCAACATTTTGGCAAAAAACAATTCATATAACAATTCCGCTATTGATGCCTACTATTTCAACTGTAACAGTATTAAATATAACATATGGACTTAGAGTATTTGACATTATATATGTTTTAACAAATGGTGGACCTGGATATGCCACAGGTGTTATAAACACTCAAGTATTCAAAGAGTTTTCTGAAGGTAGATATGCAGTAGGAACAGCTATGTCAACAATTTTATTTATAATTGTAGCACTTATTTCTTACTTTATTATAAAAGCCTTTAATAGAAAAGAGGTGGATTATTAATGGCAAGGAGGCAAAAAAATATTGATTTATTAAAAAATATTGTTGCATGGCTTATATCACTTGTTGTAATACTTCCGGCAGTTGTTATTTTAATAAATTCATTTAAAACAAGGGCTGAGTCATATACATTAACTTTACAACTTCCGAAAAGTTTTGAAATATCAAACTATACAACTGTAATTGAAAAAGGGAAATTAGGTATTTCATTTATAAATAGTATGATTTATGCAACAATAAGTTCAGCTTTAATAATTATTTTAACTTGTACTGCTGCATTTATCATGTCAAGAAATCAGATAAAATTAAACAAATTTTTATATTTTTTCATAATATTAGGTATTGCTATGCCTGTAAACTACATTACATTACTTAAGGTTATGCAAATATTACACTTAATAAATACAAGATTTGGAATGATTTTATTATATACTGCATTTAATATTCCAATAAGCTTATTTATTTCTTATGGTTTTGTTAAAACAATTCCCAAAGAAATTGATGAGGCTGCTATAATTGATGGTTGTCCACCAATAAAACTATATACAAAAATTATTTTACCTTTGCTTACTCCAGTTATATCAACCCTATTTGCTTTAAACTTTATGAGCTGCTGGAATGACTTTATTTTACCATTGTATTATCTAAATTCATCTGAAAAATGGCCAATGACATTAGCTGTGTATAACTTTTTTGGAATGTTTATGACCGAATGGAATTTAGTATGTGCCGATATTGTTCTTACAAGCTTACCTGTTTTAGTAGTTTATATATTGGGCCAGAAATATATAGTTAATGGCATAACAGCAGGAGCAGTTAAAGGATAAAAAAAGAGGCGGTGAAAGGGGAGGTATTTGCCTTTTTTGACCGCCTTTTTATTATGTTGTGGTTGTGTTTTTGCTTATCTATATTAAATAAACTTATTTGCTAATTTTGATTTATCCTTGCTTTACTTAATGCATCTTCAACTGCCATAATAATTCCTTCACTTGACATTGTAGCACCAGAAACAGTATCTACTTTAGTTGATTGACTATCAATTATTTCTTGAGGAACTGTTTGAAAAGGTAAATAACTAAATCTTGGAGTTTCATTATCAGAAACAATTTCTATCTTTGTGATTTTATCATCCTTTATTGTTACCTCAACAACAATTCCTGGTCTATAACCAATGCCTTCTCCAGTATATGTGCCATCTTTGTAGATTCTTGTACTATTAGTTACACTGTTGTTTTCATTAGAAGTATTACTATTCTGTGCTTCATTTGATATTGTAGTATTTTGACTATCAGATGTAGTTGTATTATTAATTTGGTTGCTATATTGGGTTATTTGCTGTGATACAGTATTATTGCTATTATCAGTTATTCCACCATTACTTTTATTAATACTATCATTTGAATTATTGCTATTTTGAGTTTCATTTGATTTTGTAGCAGTATTATGACTATCAGATGTAGTTGTATTACTAACTTGATTATTATTTTGGATTATTTGCTGTGATGCAGAATTATTGCTATTATTAGTTATTCCACCATTACTTTTATTAATACTATCATTTGAAGTATTACTATTTTGAGTTTCATCTGATTTTGTAGTAGAATTATGACTATCAGAAGTAGTTGTATTACTATCTTGGTTATTATTTTGGATTGTTTGTGTTGATGAAGAATTATCGACAACTATCTGTTGCTGACTTACGCTAATATGATTCTCAGCATTTAAACTAACCGTATTCATTAGTGTATAAACACCTAACAAACTTGCAACTGTAACAGCACCTGCTAAGTTTTTATTTATTGGTTGGTTAAATACAACTACCTCTTGATTATGCCTTGGGCAGCTTGAAACACATCTAAAACAGTTTAAACATTCACCACTTTTTACTTCATCTAATCTATTTAGAGGCAATCCCATTTCACATTCATTTGTACATATCATACAGTTTCCACAATTATTATTCTTTTTTCTAATTCTAAGTATTCTTAATTTTGATGTTATGCTAAATAAAGCACCGAGTGGACAAAAATATCTACAAAAAGCTCTTTCAACAAAAATTGAAATAATAAATATGAATGAAAGTATTAAAAGTCCACCTTTATACGAAATTACTCCAGAAGAAAGTGCTATAAGCTCTGAGAAAGCATCCCATGGGCTAAAGCTTTTTAATATATTATAATTTAGAGTCCATATAAATAGAGCAATTAAAAAAAGAATAATATATTTTGAATACTTTAAATAATTATCTATCTTTTCATTTATATTAATTTTTATCTTAAAAACTTTCTTTACAATCTTATTTAAATAGCTAAATACTGTACCAAAGGAACAAATCCATCCACAAAAAAACCTACCTAATAAAATAGTAATAATGAATGTTATAAATAGTGTTGCAAAATAAGTTGATACAGATGTAAAGGGAATATTTCCTTTTATGAGATATTTAAAAAGTTGTTCTATACCAGCAAATATATATACAAACATTCCTGAGAAAAAAATTAATGAAATTATTTGTACTGTAAATCTTAAAATTTGCGTAATGTTTTTTCTTAAAGACTTATTCAAATTTATATTTCTCCTTTCGTTAGTAAAAGCTAACTTCAAAAGTACTGTCAAGTATTTTTATATTCTCTTTTAAAGTTGAAGGACAAAAAACCATTTTATTTGTTGCTACAAAAATTGTTTCAAATTCTTCTAAGGTTTTTACAAAATCAATTCCATCTTTTAATCCTAATACAAAAAGTATTGTAGACATAGCATCAGCATCAATAGAATTATCTGTAACAACTGTTACGCTTGCTAAAGTATTTGAAACTGGATAACCGTTAATAGGATTTATAATATGAGAAAATTTAATACCATTTATTATATAAAATCTTTCATAGCTACCTGAAGTTACAACTGTTTTTTCTGGAAGCTCTATGTATCCAAATATTTCTCCTCTTTGCTTAAAGGGATTTTGAAGACCTACCTGCCATTTAGAGTTATCAAGTTTCTTTCCTACCAACATGACATTTCCACCAAGGTTTATTATTGCTGATTTAACATTATAATCCTCTAAAAGTTTTTTTATCTCATCAGCAGCATAGCCTTTTGCAATTGATCCTAAGTCTATTTCTTGATTTTGATTTAATAGCATCACTCTATTATCCCTTATTAAGATATCATTGTCATTAACAAGTTTCAAAGCTTCAAATATCTCCTCTTTATTTGGGAAAATGTTATCTTTCATTTTTTGCTTCCAAAGGTTAATTAAAGGTTTTACAGTTATACTAAATGCCCCATTTGATAAATTAGAGTATTTTTTTGCCATTCTTATTACATATGCGGTATCGGGAGATACCAAAGAAAACCCTTTACCAGCATTACTATTTATTGTTGATACATCACTTATATTTTTAAATACAGACATCTTATTTTCAATGTCATATAATCTTTCTATGCAACTATTTAAAACTTCTTCATCTAATTTATCATATATTGTAATTTCACAACTTGTTCCCATTGCATAAACCTTTTTTGTTAACCTATCAACTGTGTGCATCGTTTTTTCCTTTCTTTAACAGGTTCTTACCTTTGCATTTTTATTATAATAAATATATACCTTTATTTTGTTGACAAAATGTAAACAAATGATTAATAAGTATTAAAAAATTATTAAAATCAAAGCAATGTATTAACAAAATATTGTAACTAATAATAAATGCACAAAAGGTGTAAATGTTTTTTAAGTACAGAATATAAATTAAGTAAGCATTGCTAAAAAACTAATCTTTTTAAAGATATAATGTAGGTTAAATTTATTCTTTTGAATATGAAAATTATTTATGATAAAATTTATATAAGACTTATTTGGAGGTAAAATTTATGAGTGATAGGGAATTATTAGAACTCATATTGAATAAGGTAACAGGCTTTGAACATAGGTTTGACAGCATAGATAATAGATTAGATCGACTAGAATCCCGAATGGACAGTTTAGAATCCCGAATGGACAGTTTAGAATCCCGAATGGACAGTTTAGAATCCCGAATGGACAGTTTAGAATCTCGAATGGACAGTTTAGAATCTCGAATGGATAGTTTAGAATCTCGAATGGATAGTTTAGAATCTCGAATGGACACTTTAGAATCTCGTATAGACAGTTTAGAAAAACGAGTAGATTCGATAGAACAAGATATAAAAGAAATTAAACTTGATATCAAGAATTTAAAAGAGCAAAATGAATTATTAATTAATAGCCATGTTGATCTAAATAGACGTATGGATGCTGTATATGAACAGGTTGCATTTCTAACTGAATATAAAGAGCAAGTTAACCAAAAAATAGAGACTCTGTCAAAAGAAGACCAACAGATAAAGGAAAATCAATTGATAATAAAAGATTGGTTGGCATCTCATGAAATGCAAATAAGAAAACTTGAACTAAAACAATTAGCATAAATATACATAAAAAAGGAGGACCTCGATAATAACTTAGAGGTCCTTTTTTTGATATAATTTTTTGTTTTCTATAAATATTATCAGGTTAACAAGGCTTTTTGCTGTTTCATACAAAAGCCTTTCTGCTTCTATAAGGCATCTTTCCAGAGGAGAGGCCATATCAACAACTGAAAAAACACTTGTTACACCACTTTTTGAATATAATTCAAAAGGACAATCAACTGAACCTGGTAAAACAATAACTGGTTTATTGTATTTTTCAGCAAGTTTAGAAAGCCCGATGGTTGACTTTCCAGACAAACTTTGTGTATCAAATCTTCCTCCTGTTATGACATTAATTCATCATACTTATAAGTAAACTCAAGCAGCTTTGATGACATGTAAATAGGGCATTTTACTCTTATTGCTAAAGAAATTGCATCACTTGGACGTGCATCAATAATGGAGATTGAATTATTATTATCAATTAGAAAAATCTCTGAATAGTATGTGTTATCTTTTATATCAGTTATTATTATTTTCTGAATATTAATACCATATTTAGAAAAATATTTAACATTAAATCATGCGTTAAAGGACGTTCAGACTGTTGGTTTTCCAGTGCAAATGCTATTGATTGAGCTTCGAGTGGTCCAATAAAAATTGGTAGTATCATTTTGTTATCAACATCTGAAAGTAAAACTGCAAAACCGGCCCCCTGCTCAAAAAAGGCTACGTTTAAAACCTTCATTTGATATATCATATTTTTGCACCTCAATTATTAAAATACCCTTTAATTAATATTATTACATAAAAATATATATTAAAAGACTTTTTTATTTTGTTTTTTAGAAAAAATCTTATTCGGGAATAATTATATTATTAAATCTCACAACTTTTTTTACAGAAACTGTCTGAATTGATTTAATAGAAACTTAAATTATTGATTAATAACATGGTTTTCTAATTTTTTTTATGTTAATAATTTATTTAAATGTGGTATATATCATTATACAAAGTAAGGTGATAAATATGCGTATTTTGCAGCTTACATGGGAATATCCTCCAAGAATAATTGGAGGAATTTCAAGGGTAGTTGAAAACATTTCACAAAACTTATCAAAAGAAAACACTGTATATGTAATTACCTTTTCAGATGATTACGAAAGATATGAAGACCATGGAAAACTAAAAATAATTAGGGTTCCGAAATATTCATTGAATCCACTTAATTTTGTTGATTATATTATGCTGATGAATATGGCATTAGCTGAAAAAGCTATATATATTTCTAATAAAGAAGGTAAATTTGATATTATTCATGTCCATGACTGGCTTTGCTCATTTGCAGGAAGAATGATAAAAAACTCCTTAAGAATTCCTTTAGTATCTACTATTCATGCTACTGAATATGGTAGAAATAATGGAATTCACAATGAACTTCAAAACTTTATATCAAATGTTGAATGGTGGCTTTGTTTTGAAAGTTGGAAGGTAATTGTTAATTCGAACTTTATGAAATGGGAATGCGAAAGGATATTTAATCTTACACAAGATAAGATTGAAATTATACCAAACGGAATTAATGTAGAAGATTTTGAAGATATTGAGGCAGACATTTCATTTAGAAGACGTTTTGCTCTCGACTCAGAAAAGATTATTTTCTATATTGGAAGGCATGTATATGAAAAAGGAGTCCAGCTTCTTATTGATGCAATGCCACATATACTTGAAGGGTATTCAAACTCAAAGCTTGTGATTGCAGGGAATGGTCCTATGTTTCATGAGCTATATAGTATGACATATAGATATGGCATTAATGATAAAGTATTATTTACAGGGTTCATTTCTGATGAAGAAAGAAAAAAATTATTTAAAGTAGCTGATGTATGTGTATTTCCAAGTTTATATGAACCTTTTGGTATTGTTGCACTTGAAAGCATGGCAGCAGGCTGTGCAACTGTTGTTTCTGATGTAGGCGGATTTAATGAAATAGTAAGACATGCAGAAAATGGTATGAAATTTTATAGTGGTAATAAATATTCATTATCTGATAATGTTGTAGCCCTTCTTTTAAATGATCAATTAAGGCATAAAGTAGCTCTTCAGGGAAAAAAAGATGCAAAAGAAGTTTACTCTTGGGGCAAAATAACTGAGAGGCTTCAAAAACTTTATTCTGAAATATTAAAAGAAAGCAAAAAAATGGAATGGTTCAATTCATAGGAAAAGCGAGGTATTTAAAAAAGATGAAAGGCATTATTATGGCTGGTGGATCTGGGACAAGACTTAGACCTTTAACTGCTGCTATACCAAAACCAATGATACCTTTCTTCAATAAACCTGTTATTGAATATGCTGTTGAGTTATTAAAAAAACACAATATTTCAAAGATTGCTACAACTCTTCAGTATATGCCTGATAAAATAATAAATCACTTTGAAGATGGGAAAAAGTGGGATGTAGAGATTAACCATTATATAGAAAAAGACCCTCTTGGAACAGCAGGAAGTGTGAAGAATGCAAAAGATTTTTTAGATACAACATTTGTTGTTCTAAGTGGCGATGGGATTACAGATGCAGACTTGACACAAGCATATAAATTTCATAAGGAAAGGCAAAGCAAAGTAACTATAATCTTGAAAGAAGTTGAAATACCTATAGAATATGGTATAGTTTTAATTGATAAAGAAGGAAAGGTTCAAAAGTTTTTTGAAAAACCATCTTGGAGCGAGGTTTTCAGCAATTTAGCAAATACTGGAATCTATATTATTGAACCAGAGATATTAGATTATATTGAAGATGGTAGGCCTTATGATTTTAGTAAGGATCTTTTCCCTAAGCTATTAACTCAAAAGATACCATTGTTCGGCTATGTAACAAAAGGATACTGGTGTGATATAGGTGATGTCTCAAGCTATATAAAAGCACATCAAGATGTCTTTAAAAGAGGGGGAATAGTAAATCTTAAGCTGCCTCAAACCCCTATTATTGGTAATAACTTCAATGTTAGTTCAAATGCCAAAATATCTCACAATGTTTTTATAGGAGATGAATGCTATATTGAAGATGCCGAAATAGGTGAATATACTGTTATTGGAAATAATGTAAAAATAGGAAAAGGCACACAGATATCACACTCGATAATTTGGAATCAAAGCCATATAGGAGAACATTCTGAACTAAAAGGGTGTGTTATTTGTAATAAGGTATTTATTAAAGATTTTGTTAGGGTATATGAAAAGGCTGTAATAGGAAATGAAAACACATTAAAAGATTATGTTGAAGTAAAGCCTGAGGTTAAAATATGGCCTAAAAAAGTTGTTGAATCAAATACAGTTGTTGACCAGAATGTATTCTGGGGAACAGAGGTAATAAAAAATGTTTTTTGGGTTAGAGGAATTGATGGGGAATTCAACATAGAGATAACTCCACAATTTGCTTTAAAACTTGGTAATTCAATAGGTTCTATTTTTGATAAAAATGCAAGGATTCTTATTGGTGATGATAAAACATCAAAAAGCAGTGTTATAAGAAAAGCAATTGAAACAGGGGCTCAGATTACTGGTGCAAGACTATTTAGAACAAGAAGCACAATACTACCTATTTTTAGGTATATTGTGCAAGATTTCTATGATGCGGGTGTTTATGTCAGAACAAGAGGAGATAACCTCAAAATAGAAATTTTCGATACTAATGGTATTAATATTTCGAAGGAAATGGAAAGAAAGATAGAGAATCTGTTCATTACATGTGACTACCGAGAATCCCATGATGTATATTTTGTAAATGAACTTACAACCTCTCCTTATGAAATGTATTTTTCAAGAATTGAAAATAATTTTGATATTAATAAATTGAAAAATAGAAAGGTATGCTTTATATCTGAAGATAAAGAAATAATTAATCTTTTAGAAAACATTTCACAAAGATATCTTTTAAAATCAACATTAATCAGTGGAGAGTCAAATGGATGTGTTAAATTTTTAAAGAACCTTTGTACCAATAACAATTATGAATTAGGGTTTGTAATAGATAGACAAGGTGAACATTTTTTGATGTCTTTTGATAACTGCTCAATATATGGGGAAAAATTAAAAATGCTTTTAGCATTACTTGAAAAAAGAAAATATAAAAAGGAATTTGCAATACTTCCTGAATTCTTTAAAACCTTTTTAAATGACCTTGAAAAACAGTTTTCTATTGAAATTAAATGGACTGATAATGAAATAAGAAACTATATAAAAACTCTTATAGCTGAAAATATCAATTATTTTTTCTACTATGATGCAATTTCATCAATTCTATTAATTCTTGAAAATATAGATTTCGTAAAAGAGATAATTTCAAAATTTAAAACGCAAAAATTAGTTGAAATATATATGTAATTCTATAAGCTGAGGTTAATATTAACAGCCTCAGTTTTTTGTTTTGGGTATATAATATAATAAGCAAATAAGTTTAAAGAGAGTGATAATATTGTTATATAGAGCTTTTATTGATGGCCATTATCAAATAACAGTTATACTATCAGATATGATAAGTACTATTAATACTGATGAATTTAAAGTTAATATAGACTATGATACTATTGATATAGAAAAGGTTGAAAAAATTATACTACATGAAAAAAATAATGAACAGGCTGAAAAAAGAGGATATGAGATCTGTGAGGAATTCAATAAGATAAGATTCGTACTTAAAGAAGGTATGCATGATTTTCATTTGCGTAAAGCAAAGAAAAGTATGTATATTGTTGGTGATATGAACGATTGGAAACTAAGCTCAGATTGGGAGCTTATTTGGAACAAACGAAGTTCACGATATGAGCTTATCAAAGATATAAATGACGTACAATTTGGATATAGATTTAAATTTGCAGAAAATACAAATATTGATTTATGGTATCCCAAAGGTTTTGGAAATGATATAGTTATAGAAAACTATTTTGATAGGGACCATGCTCTTACTAATAAAATAAAGATTACAACATCACAAAGACTTCTGCCAAACCTAAAATATGCTATAACCTATAAAAACAAAACCATTTTTGCAAGACCAAGGGATATTTTAAATCAAGAGGATTATTTTTTCTACGATGAACTTGGTTGTTTTTATTCAGATGATAAAACAGAATTTAGAGTATGGGCACCAACTGCATACAAAGTAATTTTAAATCTATATGACGCAAATGAGGCATTTTTAGCTTCTTATGATATGAAAAGAAGTGGGAATGGAACTTGGAAAAGGATTATAGATAACAACCTAAAAAATCATTACTATCTTTATGAAGTGTGGCATTATAATTATGATGAGGAAACTGGTTATAAGGTATATTTTACTCCAGACCCATATTCAAAAGCGTCATCTAAAAATTCTGGTAAGACTTTAATATTTGATGATGCTGATATACAAATTGATGGGTGGGATAATGATACCTTTTTAAGTGGTATTGATTCTCAAACAGATGCCATAATTTATGAAATGCATGTTAGAGATTTTACAATTGATTCAACCACAAATATTGAAGATAAAAAAAGAGGAACATTCTTAGGTTTGTGTGAAGGAGGATATTATAAAACAAATATCTCAACATCACTTTATCATTTAAAAGATTTAAATATCACACATGTACATTTGCTTCCAATAAATGATTTCGGAAGTGTTGATGAGAATAACACAGATAAAAAATACAATTGGGGGTATGATCCAGTTTTATATCAAACTGTTGAAGGTTGGCTTTCATCAGATAGAGAAGACAGACTAAAGCCTATAATTGAGCTTAGAACAATGATAAAAAAACTACATGAGAACAATATTGGTGTTATTATGGATATTGTTTTTAACCATACTTATAACAAAAACGGTGAGTTTTTTTCTATATTTGATAAGATAGTTCCAGAGTATTTTTATAGAGTGAATGATTATGGCGAATACTCAAATGCCTCTGGTTGTGGCAATGAGATAGATTCTGAAAAACCAATGGTAAGAAAATATATTTTAGACACAATACTTTATTGGTGCAAGAACTTTCATATTGATGGTTTCAGATTTGATTTAATGGGGCTTTTAGATATTAATACAATTAGAACCATAGCAAAAGAAGTTAGAAAAGTTAACCCTAAAGCACTTATATATGGAGAAGGTTGGGTAATGGACAATTCGTTGTGCCTCATAGAAGAAAGAATGAATATAGAGTCTTCAGGGCATCAAGGATATGATATAGGCATGTTTAACGACAGAATAAGAGATGCAATAAGAGGGGATTTAGATGGATATAAAACAGGTTATATGCATGGCAATATAGAGTCAGTTGAAAAAGTGAAACAAGGTGTAAAAGGAGGAATTGATGATTTTGCATTAAATCCTACAGAATGTGTAAATTATGTTTCATGCCACGATAATTTAAGTTTATGGGATAAGGCATTTAAGACAATGCAGGGAGACGATTTTTACTATATTGATAGGGCTTGTAGATTTGCTAATGGAATAGTATTAACATCTCAAGGTGTTCCTTTTTTACATGGTGGTGTGGAGTTTAATAGAAACAAAAAAGGTATTGCAAATACCTATAATAAGCCTGATGAAATAAATAAAATTAATTGGAGATTAAAGGAACGATACTATGATACATTTATTTATTATAAAGAATTAATTAATTTAAGACGAAATCATCCAGCATTTAGAATGAAAACTGCAGGAGAAATAAAAAAATATCTTAAGTTTATACAAAGCCCAGAAGGTGTTGTTGCATTTGAAATTACTTATCCCTATGATACATGGAAACATATTATTGTTGCTTACAATCCATTTAGAGAAATAGAGGTTTTACCACTAAGAGAAGGAAAATGGAAAGTAGCTGTTGAAGATGCCACAGTATTTAAATATAACTACAAAGAAGTAATAGGTAGTGTAGAACTTTCACCATTAAGTATTTTTATAGCTTTTAAAGATGAATAAAAATAGGAGGCTGTCTAAATAGATGTTAGACAGTCTCTATTTTTCAGAAAGATAGTATATATTTGTATAAGGTAACTCTATTTCTTTTTTATCATAATATTTTAACAATAAGATGGTAAATCTTATACCCTTTTGACTAAATATTCTAATATATTCTTCTATTTCTTTATTTATAAAACATGTGATTAATACAACCTCTTTATATGATTGGGTTTTTAATATATTATAAAACAATGTCTCAATATACTCTGTAATCTCAATTTTTATCCTTGCTAAGATTTCAAAAATTTTAATAATCTGGAGAGATTCTCTTGATGGAAAAATATAATCAATAGCTTCTTGTGTTTCTTCATTTTTTGCGTTAGTAGCAAAACCGACAGATATACCTGATTGAATAAGGTCTTTTGCCAAAGATGCACAAACCTTTATACCAAATTCAATGACACTTTTATCAAGAACATCTTTTCTTTCAAACTCATTTGATTGAACGTTCAAAATGATAATAGCATCTCCAGATGAAGTATATTCATATTTATTTACCAAAAGGGTTCCTGATTTTGCAGAATAATTCCAATTAATTCTATTGAATGAATCATAAGTTTGATATTCTCTAATGCCTGCAAAATGAAAATTATCCTCTACCAAAAATCTTTTGACAATTGTTTCACCTATCAAACTTGAGCGAGGTTTAACATAATTGTTTATATTTATTATTTGAGGATAAACAACAACCGAGCTATTGAAATAAAATACCTTATCAGAGGTAGTAAGGCCAAATAAATCACCAGTTACTAAAAAAACCTTATCAAGTTTATAAAATCCTCTTTTGGTTGCTATAAATGAATGTTTTCTAATTATTTGCTGAAAAGGGAGAAGAAAAAAGATACTTGTATATCTCAACTTATCTCGTATAACATAATTTTTACCATCATCCATAAGAAAATTTGAAGATATTTCAAACTCAGATTTTACCCAGGGAAGTGGCAACAACTTTCCATTATAAATTTTCTCAATAATATGAATTTTTTCTCCTTCATACAGTGTTTTTTCCTCAAAGTAAATATCATAATTAATATTACTTAAGCTATGACATTTTATAATATAGATATTTAGGCTAAATAAAACTAAGAATATAATAAGTAACCAAAAAGAACCCATAACTAAACTCCTAAATTTTATCTTTATAATATTTATTTCCATTTTACAATAAATTAGAATAAATAAAAAGGAGGCTTTCCCATAAGATATAAGTGGATAGCCCCTTTTTTTACAAAATAAAGTTATTATTTACTGAGTTTCATCTATATATTGTAAAAAAATTTAGAATTATGTTTATTGACAGTCTCTTTTACTTACCCATTTGTTCTTTTAATTTTTTAAGTTCTTCTAAAGCATCAGCATCATCATTTTCAAGTTCTTTAAATCTATCTTCCAATGTTTTGCTTACATTATTAAGTTCATCCATAGCTTCTGCTCTTGCCTCTTTTTGTTCAATCTTTTGAGCCATTCTTTCAAATGAATCAAACTTTGATGTATCAGTAATTTTACTCATAGTTTCACTAATTGTAGCTTGAGCATCTGCTCTTTTACTTCGAGCAATTAGTAAATCTTTCTTCCTTTTTGCTTCTTCAATCTTATCCTCAAGAAGTCTAAGCCCATCCTTTAACTTCTCAACAGCTTCATGTTGTGCATCATATTGTTTTTGATAATCGTTT
This sequence comes from Caldicellulosiruptoraceae bacterium PP1, assembly GCA_041320695.1. Taxonomy (NCBI): domain Bacteria; kingdom Bacillati; phylum Bacillota; order Caldicellulosiruptorales; family Caldicellulosiruptoraceae; species Caldicellulosiruptoraceae bacterium PP1. Next base: position 79,302 of record JBGGOQ010000007.1, read on the forward strand.
GCAAGGTTTTCATATTCCTTTTTGCGTTTTAAAGCTTCAAGAGCAAGTTCATCTTCACCTTTTGCTACTGCAAGTTCAGCTTTTTTCTGCCAATCCTCAGCAAGTTTTCTGTTCTCTTCAACCTTTTTCTGAAGAATCTTTTCATCAGCTATGGCATTTGCAACTTCAACTTTAGCCTTTTCAAGCTGTTCTTGCATGTCAATTATAAGCTGGTTTAGCATTTTCTCTGGATCTTCTGCTTTATCAATTAAGTCATTGATATTAGCCTTTATAAGCTGTGCAATTCTACCAAATACACCCATTTTTTTAACCTCCAAAATATATTTTTTACCAACTTGATGTATTGTCATCAGAATTGAAACTTCCGCCATCTGATGACCAACCATTGCTATCAGAATTATCAAAGCCAGAGTCATTTGAATCCCAATTATTTCCTACATCAAAATTACCTCCAAAATTATGATGATGATGACCAAAGTTATGGAAAACTTCTTTTGTAAGCATACCAAAAAGCATCATAGGAAGTAAGCCATCAAACATTTCAGAGATATTTTTACCACCAAAAATATCTTTGTAATCAAAATTGTTTTTACTTAATATATTTTTCATAATTGCTTCTGCTTCAACATATTCTCTTTTGAACTCATCGAAATCACATTCTAATAAGTTTTCTTTCAAGATATCTTCCTTCTTTTTTAGTATCATATAATCCTCATTATATAGAATATTTCCCTTAGCCTTTTCTAAGAATGAAGAAAAGTCATCTAATAATTTTTTACAGTCAAGATAATCTTTTTTGAATCTATCAAATGTATTTCTTAGGTCATTTATACTACTCTCAATATTTTTAATATCATTTTTTCTTATATATTCTTCAATCTCTGAAATTTTTATATCAATGGTATAAAATCTAATGTTGCTAAAGCTTTCATATTCTCTTTTGATATTATCAAACTCATTCTTTAATTTATCTAATTTTTCCTTTTCTAACTTATATTTTTCATTTATATCATCTTCATATTTTTTTAACTTTTGAGTAAGGCTTAAAGCTCGCAACAAAATATTTATATCATTGCTTTGCTTTGCATCTTTTAAAATATTATTATACTCATTGTTTATCTCATCAAATTGGTTTTTCGACATACTATTTTTTATTGAATATATATTTTTTTCGTAAACTTTTATAAGCTCAGTTACTATGTTGCTTTCAAAAACTTCATATTCTGATGAACTCAAATCCTTGGCTTTTGTAATAATGCTATCAAGCTCAAGTAGGTTTTCTAAATATTTTTCGATAATTTTATTATCATCAAAATTTTTAATATTATCAAAATGGTCTTTAAAGTATTCTGGATTTTTAAATTGAGAAATTAGCTTATCTATTTTCCTTTTATCTTCTATCTCATTTTGAATTTTATCTTCGTTTTCCTTTGAAACCTTTAAAATACCATCAATTTCTTCATCAAGTATTGAACATACATTAATAAATGCCTTGTAGAGATTTTCAGAATAGCTTTCTTTCAGCCTGTTATAATAATCCTGAAGCTTTGAATAATTTTCAACAATATCATCATATTTCATTTTGATACTGTCATCATTCATATATAAACCTATATATTTAAGTTCATCATCTAATTTTAAAATCTTACCGGCAATATCATTAAATTTATCTTCACATATTGCTAAGTTTCTTTTAATCCTTTTTCTATTCTGAATTTTGAAAATTATAGTAAATAATACTATTACAACTGCTAAAAAGACCACAAAAGGTAAAGGGTCTACCTTAGACTTATTTTTAGTTTCTAAAGAAGAACTGTTATTTTTAATTAAAACCTGATTTTGTATTCCTTCTACAGTGTTCTCAATTGCATCATAAAACCTTCCACTTTTTGCATAAGAGACAAAGTATCTATCTAATATTTCCTTTGGTGTAAGGTTTGATTTTAGATTGCTACCAAGGTATAAAGAGGCATTCCTTTTTGAATAAGAAATAAGAAGCAAAGCAGATGTATTACTTATTTTTTTCTTTTCAATGTATTCATTTTTAAACAATTCTTTATTTTCTATTGTATTTCTAATAACAACAAAAACCTTAATATCCTTTGCCTGTATAGATTCATTAAGCTTATTTGCCTGATCAGATGTTAATATATCTGTTTGATTATCCACATATATTTCAGAAGCAAAGGTATAAACAAAAAACAATGTAAAAGCTAATAACAAAAATATAGCAATTAATCTTTTATTCATTGTATTATCCCCTTTTATTCTATCTATATTAACTCTATCACATAACAATATATTTTTATACCCACTTTTTAAAAATTTAATTAATATAAATATTTAAAATTACCGAAAACGTTATTGAAATGTTTCAAATTAATTTTTATAATAAAAATATATTAATTAAGAGAAGTTTAGGAGGCATTATTTATGAATCTTTCATCAGAACAATGGTTAATATCAGATGAAAAATTTGAAATAGGGGGCAAAAACGAAACAATATTTGCATTAACTAATGGATATTTAGGAATAAGAGGAACACATGAAGAAATATATCAGGAGGAAATCCCAGGAACTTATATTGCAGGTGTTTTTGATAAAGATACTGCACAAGTAACAGAATTAGTTAATCTTCCTAATATAGTAGGGCTTAGAGTATATATTAATAGAGAATTTCTAAATCCTATAAAATGTGAAATATTAGAATATAAAAGAGTATTAGATATGAAGCAAGGTATTTTATATAAAAAGCTAAGATTAAAAGATAAATTAGGAAGAGTAACAAACATAGAAAATTACAGATTCCTAAGTCTTACTGACAAAAATATCTTTGTTCAAAAATACAAAATAATTCCTGAAAATTATTCTGCTATTTTAAATATTGAAAATATAATTGATGCTTCTACATATAATCTAAAGGAAAATCCAAATGAAAAGGTTCGACATTATAAAATTAATAAGATTCATGATTATAAAAGAGGTATTTATGTAGAGGTAAATACAAAAGATAAAGATATTGGTATTGGTATAGCATCAAGTATCACTACCTATGATGAGAAAAATAATGAAGTAAGTTTTAATAGGTATACAAAAAATTTAGATTTTCAAATTACTGAAAATAAAGAGATAGATGCCAAACAAGGCTTTGAATATTTTATTTACAAAATTACATCAGTTGTCTCTACAAGAGAATGTAGTCATTCTGACCTTTTCAAAAGGTGTGAATCAATATTGGAATATGCTAATAATAATGGAATTGACTATTTATTTAATAGACATGTTGATTATTTAAGTAAACTTTGGGAAGTAGCTGATATTCAAATAGTTGGAGATGAAAAAGCAGATAAAGCTTTAAGATTCAATATTTTCAATCTTTCCTGCCTTGTAAATCCAGAGGATCAACTTGTAAGCCTTGGTGCTAAAGGTTTACATGGCGAAGGTTATAAAGGACATGTTTTTTGGGATACTGAGATATTTATGTTACCTTTTTATATTTTTACAAATCCTAAAGCAGCAAGATCACTACTTATGTATAGGTATAACCTTTTAAATGCAGCAAGAGAAAATGCTAAAATTAATTCCTTTAAAGGTGCACAATATCCTTGGGAGTCAGCAGATACTGGTAAAGAAGAAACTCCAAAGTGGGGTATAGATTATTTAGGACAACCTGTTAGAATCTGGACTGGAGACATAGAGTATCATATAACTGCTGATATTGCCTATGCTGTCAACGAATACTGGAGAGTTACTGGTGACATAGAGTTTATGAAAAACTATGGTTCAGAAATAATTATTGAGACTGCAAGGTTTTGGATTTCGAGGCTCGAACACAATAAGGAAAAAGATAGATATGAAATAAATGATGTGATAGGGCCAGACGAATTTCACGAACACTGCAATAATAATGCATATACCAACTATTTGGCCAAATGGAATATTGAAAAAGCAATTGAGCTATACAATACTCTAAAAAAAGAGTATCCTGAAGATTTTATAAGAGTATCAAACAAAATAGGAATTAACCAAGAAGAAATAAATGAATGGCAAAAAATAAAAGATAAAATTTATTTTCCATATGATAATGAAACTAAACTGATTGAACAGTTTGAAGGCTACTTTAGCTTAAAAGATATTATAATAGATAAATTTGACCAAAATGATATGCCAGTATGGCCAGATAGTGTAAATCTTCAAAGGTTAAATGATTATCAACTAATTAAACAAGCAGATGTTATAATGCTTTTGCACTTATTTTCTGATAGATTTGATGAAAATACAAAAAAAATAAACTTCGATTACTATGAAAAAAGAACAATGCATAAATCTTCATTAAGCCCAAGTATGTATGCTTTAATGGGATTAGTTGTTGGAAGTACAAAGAAAGCATATCAAAATTTTATGAGAACATGCTTAGTTGATTTGGAAGACAATCAAGGGAATTCAAGAGAAGGTCTGCATGCTGCAAGTGCTGGAGGAACATGGCAAACAATAATATTTGGATTTGGAGGTCTAAGTATCAACAACAATATATTATGTATCAATCCTTGGATACCAGAGCATTGGGAAAAACTTATTTATAAGATCTATTGGAAAGGTAACCTACTTCAAATTGAGGCTGAAAAAAATACAGTAAATGTTGTCAAATTAAAAGGAGACAGTAATTTAGAAATAAAGGTGAAAGATAAAATAATAAACATTTAGTTTATTTCCGAAAAATTTCGAATGCCTTGATACAAATTATACTATGTTACTTATATTAACTTAGCAAAATTAAATAAAAATATAATAATAATTAAAAAATATATAGACAAAATGCATATTATTTTATATAATAAGATTATCGAAAACGTTTCAGAAATTTTCATATTAAGGAGGTTAATTTTATGAAAAGATTTTTATCAAGTGTTTTAGCTTTTGTATTTTTTGTTTCATTATTTACATTGAGTTTGACTACAAATCAAGCTTCTGCAGCAAGCAAGATTACTCTCAAATTAGGGGCATGGTCATCATCTCCTGCTGAAAAAAAGATAGTTCAAAATCAAATAGCTGATTTTCAGAAGAAATATCCAAATGTCCAAGTTAAACTTGTAGAGATTGTTGGAGACTACAATCAAAAGATGCAACTCCTTATGGCATCAAAAACAGAACCAGATATTTTCTACATGGATTCCTCAGTTGCATGGCAATATATAACAAAGAATACCTTAGAACCAATTGATAACCTTATGAAAAAATATAATGTAAAAACAATAGGTTATGAAAACTCATTATTAGTTCCATTCACTTATAACGGAAAAATATATGGTATTCCAAAGGATTATAACACACTTGTTTTATTCTACAATAAACAAATGTTCAAAGAAGCTGGACTTACAAATCCTCCAAAAAATTGGGATGAATTAAGAGATTACGCAAAGAAATTAACAAAAGGCAATGTAGTTGGTTTAACAATGAATCTTGAGTTAGCTAGAATTCAGCCATTTGCTTATCAAAATGGAGGCAAAGTTTTTGATAATGGCAAACCAGTGTTTGATGATCAAAAGGCTATAGAAGGATTGACATTTGCATTGAATCTATTTAAAGATGGAATTTGCAAAACACCAAAGGATTTAGGAGCTGGCTGGGTAGGAGACGCTTTTGCTGATAAAAAAGCAGCTATGACCATTGAAGGTGGCTGGATGATTCCTTTCTTAAATGATAGAAAAATCTCTAAAGATTCATATGGTATAGCAGAACTACCAGTTGGACCTCAAGGAAAATCAACAATGGCATTTACTGTTGCTTATGTTCTTAGCAAAAATTCAAAACATAAAGATGAAGCATTTAAATTAATAAGATTCTTAACTGGTGAAGGTGGACAAAAATATGTAGTTGAAGCAGGACTTGCACTACCATCATTAAAGAGTGCTGGAAATAACTTTGCTAAAACTTATCCAGAAAGAAAAGCACTTGTTGATGGTTCAAAATATGCTTATGCATATTTCTATGGTGTTGATGGTTCAAAAGTATTAGATGTATTTAATAAATCTTTTGAAGATTATTACTATGGAAAGAAGTATGATTTAAAGAAGAATTTACAAGATAGAGTTAAACAGATATTTAAATAAATATCAATATAAGGCAGGCAGACATGCCTGCCTTAAATAATAATGGGGGAGTATTCTATGGGTAAAAAATCAAAAATTGATGAATATCTTACTGCTTATGTTATGCTTTTACCATATATACTATCATTTATACTGTTTTTAGCCTATCCTTTAGTAAAAGCTTTTATAATTAGCTTTCAAAATTTTTCATTTTTAGGAGATAACCCAACAACTTGGATTGGGCTTAATAACTACAAAGATGCAATTACCAACAAAATGTTTATTTCATCAATAATCAACACCTTATACTACTCAGTACTTGTTGTACCAATTCAACTGATTATTGCATTAGTATTAGCTGTAATTGTAAATGATAAAGTCAAATTTAAAAATTTCTTTAGAACAACCTATTACCTTCCTAATGTAACATCACCTGTTGCAGTTTCGATAATGTTTATGTTTTTATACAAAACTGATGGATTGGTTAATCAGATAATAAAACACATTGGGATTACACCAAGGAATTGGTTTAATGAACCATCCTTTATTATGCCTGCAATAGTTTCGGTTGCAGTATGGGGATCAGTTGGCTTTTATATGGTGACCTTTTTATCAGGCTTATCTACAATACCAGAACAATTATACGAAGCAGCTGATGTTGAAGGTGCAGGTGAATGGACCAAGTTTATAAAGATTACAGTTCCTTTGTTAAAGCCAATGCTATTCTTTAATATGGTTGTATCATTCATAGGAACATTACAGATGTTTGATTTATCGTTTATTATAGGTGGCTCTGAGGGTGGACCAATGGGTAAGGCAATGACAATGGTGGTCATGATTTATAAAACAGCTTTTAAGGACTTTAATATGGGTCTTGCTTCAGCAATGGCTTTCATATTATTTATAATAATATTTATATTAACAGCTATACAGAAAAAGATTTTTGGCGAAGAAACTGCTTATTGAGGTGAGAAATATGGAGTATATTTATAGAAAAAGGATTTCAATATCAACACTGATTTTTTATATTATATGTATTTTATATGCTTTGCTCACAATAGTTCCTTATCTTATCTCTGTTTTGACATCTATCAAACCAGTTGAAGAAGCTACAAAACTTAGTCTAAATCTTGATAAGGTATCTTTAGAGGCTTATAGATATATAATTAAAGAGTTTCCATTTGTAAGGTGGCTTATAAATAGCACTATTGTTGCCATTTGTGTTACAGCAGGAAATCTACTTTTTAACTCAATGGCTGCTTACGCTTTAGCAAGACTTAATTTCCCATTTAAAAAGGGCATATTTTATATAATTTTAGCAACAATGATGATTCCAGGGCAGGTATTATTAGTTCCCATTTATTTAACATTAAATAAATTCGGATGGATTGATTCTTATAAAGGGCTAATTTTACCTTGGCTTACTTCGGCATTTTTTATTTTTTTCATGAGGCAGTACTTCTTGACCATTCCAAAAGATTTAGAAGAGTCAGCATTGATTGATGGGTTATCTAGATTTGGGATATTTTTTAAAATTATATTACCATTATCTGGTCCTGCATTAGCAGCACAAGCTATATTTCAGTTTGTAGGTAACTGGAATAGTTTTATGTGGCCTAGTATAATAGCCTCGTCAGAGGAGTTATATACTTTACCTGTGGGATTAAACTCATTTTATGGGCAGTATTATCAATTCTGGAATCAAGTATTAGCTGGTGCAATATTGTTGTCTTTACCTACAATTGTTGTTTTCGTTACTTTTCAGAAATATTTTGTAAAAGGTATTGCTACTGCCGGATTGAAAGAATAAATATTTATATTGTATAATTATTATGCAAATAATGAGAAATTTTCGAAAAATATTGAAAGAGTGAATAGTATGAGTAAAAATAAAAATGCAACAATAAAGGATATAGCAAAAGCTTTAGGCATATCACCAAGTACAGTATCTAGAGCCTTAAATAACTATTCAGATATCAATCCACAAACAAAAGATAAAGTTATGGAGATGGCAAGAAAACTAAACTACACGCCGAATTTATTTGCTAAAAGTTTAGTTACCAATAAAACAAAAAGGATAGGACTGTTTATTGAGGATATGGAGAGAGAAGGTATTTATGGAACTTTTTATTACGAAATTTTGGCAAGCTTCAGGAAAGTTGCAATAGATAATGGATATGAAGTAGTGCTACTTTCAACAACATCAGAAGAACAAAAGAGAATTCATTTAGAGACCATCTTTTCAGAAAAACATCTTGAAGGTGCATTTATAATGGGACTTAGGACAGACGATCAATATATAAAAGAAATTGAGGAAATATCTTACCCTATTGTTTTATTTGATATACCTATTAAAAGCCAAAATATAGGATATGTCTCAATTGATAATCAAAAGGGTGCACAATTAGCAGTTGATTACTTAATTAGTTTAGGACATAAAAAGATTGGATTTCTTAATGGGCATGATAAGGCATATGTTAGCCAAGAAAGGTTAAATGGTTATATATTATCATTACTTAAAAATTCTATTGAATATAATAAAGACTTTGTAATTAATGGTGATTTTGCAGAAGAAAGTGGTTACAAGAATGCCGAGAAATTCCTTGAAATGAAAGTTACAGCAATTTTTGCTGCAAGTGATATGATGGCAATTGGACTTATCAAAAGATTTAAAGAATTAAATGTTAGAATTCCTGAAGATATATCTATTATCGGATTTGATGATATTAGTTTATCAAGCTATATTACCCCTACATTAACAACAATTAGACAAGATAAAACAGAGATAGGAAGATCAGCATTCTATCTTTTACTTAATTTAATGTCGAAACAGCCCATTAATCAAATTATTCTCGAACCAGAACTTATAAAACGTGAGTCCACAAAAAGAAGAAAACATTAACCATTCTACAAAAACATGTAGAGTGGTTATTTTTTTATATTAATTTATAAACTATATTTACAAAAACATCACAATTTAAGTGTAAACATTGTAAATTAATTATATATTTAATATAATAAATTTATAAGGTATTTACATAAAAGCTATTATAATTGATGATTAGCATATAAAATAAGGAGGGGTAAATGTATTATGAAGTATGGATATTTTGATGATACAAACAAAGAGTATGTTATAACAAATCATCTAACTCCATATCCATGGATTAATTATTTAGGTTCAAATCAATTTTTCTCACTTATATCAAACCATGCAGGTGGTTACTGTTTTTACAAGGATGCAAGATACAGAAGAATACTAAGATATAGATATAATAATGTTCCAATAGATTATGGTGGAAGATATTTTTATATCAATGATGGAAAATCAATATGGAGTCCATCATGGAAACCAGTTAAAGAAGATTTAGATAAATATGAATGCAGACATGGGCTTGGATATACTAAAATTACTGGTGAAAAAAATGGTGTCGAAGTTTCTGTTACCTTTTTTGTCCCACTAAATGATAACTGTGAAATTCACTTTGTTGAAGTAACAAACAAATCTAATGAAAAAAAGAATATTAAACTCTTCTCATTTGTTGAATTCTGCCTTTGGAACGCACTTGATGATATGTCAAATCTACAAAGAAATCTTAACACAGCCGAAATGGAAATAGAGGGTTCTGCAATATATCATAAAACAGAATATAGAGAAAGAAGAAATCACTATGCTTTCTATTCTGTAAATGTTCCAATTGATGGATTTGATACAGATAGAGATACCTTTTTGGGGCAATATAGAGGATTTGAAAATCCAGAAGCTGTTGAAAGAGCAAATGCTTTTAATTCAGTAGCAAGTGGTTGGGCACCAATAGCATCTCATTACTTGAATATCCATTTAGGGCCAAATGAGGATAAGGATTTTGTATTTGTTTTAGGATACATAGAGAACGAAAATGATAAAAAATGGCAATCAAAAGGGATAATAAATAAAGAAAAAGCCTATGAAATGATGGGAAAGTACAATACATCACAAAAGGCTTTAAGTGCTTTAAAAGAACTCAAAGAGAGTTGGGATAACTTACTTTCTATTTATCAAGTAAAAACACATGAACCCAAAGTGGATAGAATGGTAAATATATGGAACCAATATCAGTGTATGGTTACATTTAACCTATCAAGAAGTGCTTCTTATTTTGAAACAGGTATAGGAAGAGGTATCGGTTTTAGAGATTGCAATCAAGATATCTTAGGTTTTGTTCATCAGATACCACAAAAAGCAAGGGAAAGACTTCTTGATTTAGCTGCAACACAAAAGGCAGATGGTGGGGCATATCACCAATATCAGCCACTAACGAAAAAAGGCAATAATGAGATTGGTGGGAACTTTAATGACGATCCACTTTGGCTTATTTTATCAACAACTGCATACATTAAAGAAACAGGTGATTTTTCTATATTAGATGAGATGGTTCCATTTGAGAATGATGAAAACAATTGTGCAACAATGTTTGAACATTTGAAAAGATCTTTCTATTATACAGTAAATAATAAAGGGCCTCATGGACTCCCATTAATAGGACGTGCTGACTGGAATGACTGTTTAAATCTCAATTGTTTCTCTGAAAATCCAGATGAATCATTCCAAACAACTTCAAATAAAGAAGGCAGAACTGCTGAATCAATATTTATTGGTGGTCTTTTTGTTCTTGCAGGAAAAGAATTTATTAAGCTATGTGAAAAATTAGGGAAGAATGATTTAGCTAATGATGCAAAAAAGCATGTTGAGGATATGAAACAAGCTGTAGAAAAGCATGGATATGATGAAAAATGGTTCTTAAGAGCATATGATTATTATGGAAATAAAGTTGGTAGCCAAGAATGTGATGAAGGGAAGATATTTATTGAACCTCAAGGTATGTGTGTAATGGCAGGTATTGGTGTAGATAATAATTTAGCCAAGATGGCATTGGACTCAGTTGATGAGATTTTGAATACTGAACATGGAATTGTTCTACATCAGCCAGCTTATACAACGTATAGACTAAACTTAGGTGAGATTTCTTCATATCCACCAGGATATAAAGAAAATGCAGGTATATTCTGCCATAATAATCCTTGGATTATGATTGCAGAATGTGTGCTTGGACGTGGAGATAAAGCTTTTGAATACTGGAGTAAGATTGCTCCTTCATTTAGAGAAGAAATAAGCCATCTTCACAAAGTTGAACCTTATGTTTATGCACAAATGATAGCAGGTAAAGATGCACCAAGATTTGGACAGGCTAAAAACTCATGGCTTACTGGTACTGCAGCGTGGAATTTTGTTGCAATAAGTCAATGGATATTGGGTGTAAGGCCTGACTATGATGGGGTTGTTATAGATCCATGCATACCAAAGGAATGGGGCAAATTTGAAATAACAAGAAAAGTAAGAGGCAAAACTTTAAACATTAAGGTTAAAAATTGTAATGGTGTAAATAAGGGCGTTGTAAAAATCAATGTAAACGGAGAAGAAGTTTTTAGCAATTTTGTGTCATATGATATTTTAAAAGAATCAAATGAATTAATTGTATATATGGGGTAAAAAGATTTTTCTAAAATATTTTAAAGGTGTTACATATTTATTAAATTTTATGTAACACCTTTTTCTTTTTGGTGCACAATAAACAAATATATTATGTAACAATTGATTTATATATAAGTTGTAATTATAATAATAAGATATGTGTATATTGTATTAACACTAATTTATATATTAC